>NZ_SJUY01000008.1:0-186439 GCF_004337175.1 Exiguobacterium sp. SH1S21
ACCTGGCAAACCGTGAAATCATCGCCTATACGATGTCAGATAAGCCTAAGTATCCATTCATCGGCGAGATGTTGGACCAAGCCATCGCGAGACTCGATAGCGATAGAAGGCCGATCCTCCATTCTGATCAAGGCTGGTAATACCAATTTCGAGCGTTCACGGCGAAGCTTCGCGAACATGGCATCACCCAAAGCATGTCCCGAAAGGGCAACTGTCTCGACAACGCACCAATTGAATGATTCTTTGGCCATTTGAAGGACTATGTCACCAACCGATCGTGTGGATCAATCGAGCAGGTCAGAGAAATGATCGGGGACTACATAAACTATTACAACTGCGAACGCGGTCAGTGGAACCTAAAAAAGATGACCCCGGAACAATATCGGGGCCATCTAATCGCCGCATAGGACATACGGGCTTTTTATTAAACTGTCCATTTTACGGGGCTCAGTTCATTCTTCGAGGGACGGACATTTTTTAATACGCATAGGAAAATATTTCTTCTTTCAAGTGATTCTTTTTGATGTCTTGCCATTTATACACCACGGACCAATACGTGCGGTCTAATTGTTGAGCGATTGCGGCATCCGTCATTCCGTTCTGTTTCGCTTTAATGATAAAGTCGATTTCTTCAGCTGTGTAATCGTTTTTTGCTTTTGAAGCGATGACGGTCATTTCCGGATACTTCTCGCGTTCAAGTTGCAACCGATAATCCCAGTCGAGCTTCTTTCTCATTGTTGGTATGGCGTAAGCGTAAGAAGAAAATTCATTTAAAAAGCGGATGGCTTCTTCTGTTTTCTGGATGCGTAGTGTATAGAAATGACCATCTGAACGGCGACTCAATACAAATCGATGATGAAACGTGCGCTCTATAAACTCACTTAACATTTCGAGCTCCTCTGGATAAAAGGCTTGAAGATAAAGATAAATATGGGGAGTAATAATCATTTGGTTCAGTCTTGATCGGGTCGACTTCGTTAGAGAAAGGCTTCCGTCGTCTAGGTACAATGCAAGCAAAAATACGGGATGAGTACACTCCTCTAACAAATGAACCGGAATCCGTTTTTTCCGTTCGTCATAACATTGTTCCCGTAGCCAGGTGAAGAGTTCATCTTTTCTCGAAAAAAGTTCCGCGCTTGTTCCTGTCTTTCTGACTCTGATTCCTTCGAAAATCTGGGGTGCGGTTTTCAATTTCCACTCCCGATACTCCATCTGCTTGACTGAAAAATGTTCGCGATACTGAAGTCCGTTCTTAGGAGCCATCTTTGCTTTCGTCCGCGTTATTGTTCCATCTCCTAATAACGTTCCTAATAACAAACTTTTCTCGAACACGGTCAGTTCTTCCCACTTCATGTTCGTCTCTCCTTCGCATAAGATTATCTATGCTTCAATTCCCGATACACCTCATAGTTAGTCTGAACGCCAATGCAGAAAAAGAACCAGGTTCACAGAAAAAAGATGTTTAAATTTAATATGAAGGGCTTGTCGCATAGAGAACTAACGCCTAAGAATTCAAATCTTAGTTTTAGCTCATAAAAAAGCTTTCATCTGTATAAAAACTAAAAACAATGAGGTGTCGGACCGATATAGTACGTGAGAACAACTATAAGAGGAGCAGAAGCTTATGAATCCGACCATCTCTGAAGTCCGGCTTCACCTACCTTCTTCTGTACTGCCGTATGAACAAACGAAAAACGTGTTCGTCGAAGCGAATCATGCTCGTCTCGCCGATGAAGGTATCGTCATTCTTCCGACGCCTCAACACGTGACCAAGTTAGAGACGGCCGTCGAGAAGGCGAATCTTGTATTAGATCAACAACGTACCGGATTAAAATTTATGAAACACGAGAAATTGAACGACTACTATATTCAAATCGTGGATACGAACAACGAAGTCATCCGCGAGATTCCAAGCAAGAAGTCACTCGACTTCTTCGCAGCGTTCATGGAGTTCAATCAACTGTTCGACGAACGTGTCTAAAGGAGGCTAACTATGACATCACCAATCCGATTTGGCGGACTCGCCAGTGGAATTGATACTGATACAATTATTAAGCAATTAATGCAAGTCGAACGGGCACCGGTCGACAAACTCGAACAAAAAAAACAGACGACTGAATGGAAACGCGACGCCTACCGTGAAATCAACCGCTCACTTATGACACTTCGTAACAGTGCGGTCGATCTCATGTTCAGCCGTAACTTCTATGCGAAGACGTCTAGCTCATCTGACGAATCACGCGTCTCAGTCGTAGCAGGGCCGTCAAGCGGGAACACAGCGATTCGTATTGAATCCGTCAGCCAGCTTGCGACCGCGGCCACTCAAGTCGTAGAGCCGGTTGATAAAAACGGAGTTAAAGTGACGAAAGCAACAAAAGTGGCAGATATGAATTTACAGTCTGCGACACAAGAAATCAAGTTAGGTGCGGCTACAAAAGAATGGACGCTCTCCCCGAAACCGAGAACAGGAGAGACAATTGCATTAAAAGATGCGACCAACAATCCAATTGCCGACACCAGCTACACTTACGACGAGGCGACCGGAAAAGTTACGATGAATGACGGTTCAGATGTCCCTACAGGTACGACAGCTACTTATACTTCTGGCTACCAAATCCAAATCCGCTCTGTCGAGGGTGGAGACTTCAAAACAATTAAAGTAGCAGAAGACGCAACGATGGAAAACCTGGTTACTGCCTTAAACGGAAAAGACTCAGGAATTTCTGCTTTCTTCGAACCGATTTCTGGAAAACTATCACTTACCCAAAAACAGACTGGTGAAAAATCAATCATTGAATTTGATGCCACCACAAAAGCTGCTTTTAAGATTGATCCGGCAGCTCTTCCGCAAAAGGGTGGTGACGCTAGCTTCATGGTGAACGGCATCTCGATGACACAAAGTTCGAATACGGTCACGATTGATAATATGACCGTTACGCTAAAGTCATCTTTTGCGGCCGGTGATCCGGTCACATTGTCTGCTGCCACCGACACGCAAAAAATCTTCGACAACATTAAAGGGTTTGTCGATAAATATAACGAGACAATTGATTTAATGAATAAAAAGGTTAAAGAGGATAAATTCCGTGATTTTGCACCGCTCACACAAGCCCAACGCGATGAACTATCTGATGATGAGATCAAGAAATGGGAAGAAAAAGCGATGAGCGGGATGTTGCGCGGTGATACGATCGTTCGTAGTGCGATGGACACGATGCGCAGTAAGTGGTCAAGCACGTCGTCTTCGACGAATGACGATACGATGAAGCAACTGTTCCAAATCGGTCTTGCCACGGGGTCTGACTTCACAAACGGTGGAAAGATTGAGCTGAACGAAGAGAAGCTGAAGGCTGCAATCGAGAAAGACCCGGAGCAAGTGTATCAGCTGTTCACGAATGAGGAGAGCGGATTGCTTCCGCAAATTCGCGACGCCGCGACCAACTCACGGTCGTCCATCACACGGATTGCCGGTGCAGACGGTTCCGGTGCCCCGACGTACTCGATGGGCCGGGAGATGGCGCAAATCGATACACGGATCCAGCGCTTGAACGATTTACTCGTCAACAAAGAAAACGCCTACTACCGTCGCTTCACGGCTATGGAGACGGCGATGAACCAAGCAAACTCGCAAGCAGCATCGTTGCAACAGTTTCTAGGCGGAGGCATGTAAGAGGAGGAATTTAAATGGTAGCCAACCCATATGCAGCATATCAAAACAACGCGGTCACGACTGCGAACCCACAGGAACTCACGCTCATGCTGTATGACGGGGCGCTCAAGTTCACGCGTCTCGCCAAACTCGCGCTCGAGCAAGGCAATCCTGACTTGAAGAACACGAACATCCAAAAGACGCAAGCCATCTTCCAAGAATTGCGTCTGACGCTCAATAAAGACATCGCCATCTCGGCGAACTTGGACTCACTCTACGAGTACTTATGGCGCCGTCTCGTCGATGCGAACGTCAAGAACGACACGACGATCCTCGATGAGGTGCTCGACTTCACGACCGAACTCCGCGACACGTGGAAGGAAGCGATGAAACTCGCGAAACAAGGATGAGACCGATCGATGAAATCATTCTCAAAACGCAACGGCTAAAAGACTTGCTGGCGCAAGTACCAGAAGAGCCGACGTACGACACGTGGATGGACCAGATCCATGAACTGCTCGACGACCGCGAACAGCTGCTGTCGGCGCATGGTCCCGACTTAGAAGCGGCCGACCAGACGGTCATCCGTCAGCTCGTCGACGACAGTCAAAATATCGCCCGCTTGATCGAAGCCGAGCATCAACGGCTCGGGATGACGCTCGGGACGACGCGGCAAGAGCGGAAGACGGTCAAGTCGTACGTCGATCCGTACGAAGACGTCGACTCGAACTTCTCTGGATTATTTGATCAACAGACATGAAAAGACGCTGATTTCATCAGAGTCTTTTTTTTATTTCAATAAAACATTGATGTGACGTTAAAAAAATGAACTTCCCTCCGATAATATTAATGGAATGATATGGATATGGAAAATTATAAATGGGATGTTATGGAGGGGATTCTTATGATTATCAAAAATAACAGCAATGCAAACCAAGCGTTACGTCAATCACAAATAAATACGGGCCAAGCTGGTAAAGCTATGCAGAAGTTATCTTCTGGACTTCGAATTAATCAAGCTGCAGATGATGCTGCAGGACTAGCAATCTCCGAAAAAATGAGAGCTCAAATTCGAGGACTCGATCAGGCTGCTAAAAATGCTGTAGATGGAATTAGTTTGATTCAAACAGGAGAAGGTGGATTAAATGAATCTCATTCAATCCTACAACGCATGCGTGAACTTGCCGTCCAGTCTGCGAATGATACGAATAATCAGACTGACCGCAGTGCAATTCAACAAGAGTTCAATGAAATGACTACTGAATTAAACCGTATTGGGAACCAGACATCTTTCAATACTAAATCTATTCTTAACGGATTGAATGGTATCGCAGGAGAGTCACTTGTCACACATAGCATTCCAGGGACTCCAGGTGCGATTCGAGGAATTTACACAGTTAGCATTGATACAGCTTCATTGAGTATGAACGATGTTGTTCGAGTTGATGGATATACGTTCTTAAAATCTTCTAACAATCCACTATTGCAAGGTGAGTTTAATGATTTATCGACTTTGACCACTGCGATTCGTTCTGTGTCTGACTTAAATACTCGCTACACTGTGCAGATGGCAGGAACTCCGACTCCGAGTGGGCTCGTGTTTGAGCATCGAACAGGACAAGAGTCTTGGTCTTCACCGAATATTGGAATTATTAAATCACCAAATCCATACGTTGATTTACAAGTTAATACAACCAGGCCAGGAAGAGGTGGCAATCAACCGATTCCAGGAGAGTTTGAAATTTATGAACAAGACATTATGCCTTTAAAACCGGGAGAAATGGTTAAAGTGGAGTGGATAGGAAAGTCATCTTACGACAACCGCGAAATAGAACTAACGTTTGTACCTGATGCGCCAGTTCAATCAGGAGGGAATGTGCGAAGTTTTACAGAATTAATGAGTGAAGTCAGTAGCGCCGTATCACCTCATATGAGTCATACTTCGTGGGCGAACCCGATTAAATTAGGGGAAACATATACTCATGAAGGCACGTATCAGCAATTGAAATTAACGCGTGGAGGTAAAGAGATAACTCTTCAAATTGGTGCAAACACTAGTCAATCTATGCAATTAGACATGAATGATATGAGAGCTGCACGAATTGGGTTGACCTCTACAGTAAAAGGCGAGGCGGGCTTCACATCTGAACGTGTCGTGCAGAATCGTGAAGGAGATCGAGCAGCAGAGTACGCATTAGACATTACAACGCAGGCTGGTGCCAGTCAGGCAATCGGTAAAATTGATCAAGCGATTCAACTTGTGTCTGCTGAACGATCAAAGATGGGTTCTTGGCAAAATCGACTAGATCACGTAATGACAAACGTTACGGCATCCGTTGAAAATCTCCAAGCTGCCGAATCACGGATTCGAGATGTAGATATGGCAAAAGAAATGATGGCATTCACAAAATCGAATATTTTGGGTCAGGCCTCTCAGGCAATGATCGCCCAAGCCAATAAACAGCCAGAAGCTATTCTTCAACTTCTTCGTTAAATAAAGGTAAATAACAAAAGTTCGAAGGCGCGCCTTCGAACTTTTGTTATTTGGGAAGTCTTAGTTTACTAAGTATGAGAAGATTGCTGAAAAGTGTTATTATTTCAACAAAAATGCAAACAAGTCTGTTTTCATATAAAATCGAGAAATACCACTTTAACCGATAAATATCGGGTAAATACCATTATACCCGTTGCTTCTGTTCTGGAAAGAGGAGGGAAACGAGATGAGTGAGAAAAAGGTAAAACCTAAGTCATCGAAAGATCGTCGTTACTTCGTCTACGGTCCAGAAGGGGCTTACGATGAATACGTGGAACGGGACCCGAAGCTCGAGGCGTACGTCGAGGACGACGCACCAATCGAAGATAACCCCGACCCTTATGAAGAAGAAGACTTAAAAGCTCGCGGATAAATGTCAAGACCAAACAAGGCTCAATTGCGAGCCTTGTTTTTTATTGTGATGGGGTATGGACCTGTTACTTTTTATTGCCAAGGTCAGGCGGATGAATCCGTTATGCTCGTTGTATCAACCACAACTCGTCAACTTAAAAGGAGAGATTTTGAATGAACATGAAACGATACCGATTCTTATTTGCCTTACCACTTGCGCTGCTTGTCGGCTGCGGGGAGGCGGACGAACTGAAAGCGACCACAACCGAGACAGAAGAAGTCGTGGTAGCGGAAGAACCTGAAGAAGCGCCAGAAGCGGAAACACAAACAGAAGAGGCAGAAGTCCAAGAAACAGAGCTCGGTACGAATCACATTCATTTAAAAAACAAGGCGCTCGACATTACTGAGGCGATGGGCTCTGTCCAATTCCAAGTCGACAAAGTTCAGACGTCGCGTCTGAAAGTCGCGGAGGCGTATCGAGATTCGTTTGATGGGAAAGAAGAAGTGACGGTCGTCGTCTTCAATGTAATCGCTGAAAACACCGTCGAGGATACAGTCAGCTTTTACCCGGATCAAAGCACGCTCGTCACGAATACAGGGGAACAGATTGATGCAAATCTCTGGTTCTCAGACGATGTCGGAGGCGACTTCCTTGGAAACGTGAAGAAGGAAGGCAACGTCTTCTTCTTTGCCGAGGCGCTGCCAGAAGAGTTGGCGGAACTACGATTGATTGTCGGGGGACCGTCGGATGAGAATTATGATAATCTCGCCGAGGAGTCGTACGAATACAAGATTGACGTCACCAAATAAGAGAAGGCGCATCAACTCGATGCGCCTTCTCTTATTTGCGTTGATGCGGGAGCGGAATCGTCAACACGTTCCAGTTCTCTCCGGCGAAAACTTTCGCCAAGTAGACAATCTGACCGACGTGATAGCTGTAGTGCGACACTTGCTTCTCGATCGCCCAGATGACGCTCTTCTCTTCGCCGCGAATGAAGACGGTCTTGCCGATGTCTTCCGGCGTGAGACTCGCTAAGACGTCGTCCAACAACTGCCAACGTTCGTCCCACGTCGCCATCATATCGGCCCGTGATAACTGCTGGTCCTCGAACTCGGCGTCACGGTTCCGGTCCGGCTTCTCACCGTCCGTCGTCAAGAAGTCGGTCCACCTTGATTTCATATTATTTGAGATATGTTGCACGATGACGGCGAGCGAGAGCGTGTCCGGTGCGAGCACGCGGTGTAAGTCGTCGTCGCTCACTTGATTGAGCGCGCTTTCGGCGAGCTGTTTCTGTTCTTGGAAGATGCTGCGGACTTCTGTCACGTAACGTTGTTCAAACATGTGGTTTCCCCCTTATGTAGTTTCTCTCATCCATACCCGAAATCAAGAAAAGACGAACAGAAACTCCTGTCCGTCTAGGCATGTTCAGCCCGAAAGTCTTCCCAATGATCCTTCGCTTGCGTCCGGATCCGCTCCGACACTTCTTTGCTACCGAGCAAAATCCCGTACCAACGCCGGGCGTCCTCGTACAAACCGAGTGCGGCCGACAAGTCGGCGATTCGCAACATGAGCTGATCGTACGGCAGGCCGGTGCGGATTTGGTCGGTATACACTTCCTGCACCTCGTTATACTTATCGAGCGTCCGTTGCATCCATTCCTTCTCGGCCGTCCCGTTCCCGATTAAGCGATTCATCCAGACGAGGCGCATCCCGAGCATGGCGACGACGGACGGCTTCTGTCCGCTGAGTTGGGCCGTCATGACGGCGAACTTGTACAGTTGGATGACATGCTCAGGCGTGCGGTCACCTTCAAGCGTCTCCGGATTGATCCGGGAAAAATAGTTCGTCTCGAGCGCCTCGCGATTGTTCTTCCGGACTTTATCGAACGATTCGTGGAAGACGAGGTGGCAGTGGCTACAGACGACCGGCTCATACAAGTACGGGTTCTCGCCGTCGTACGTCGTATAGCCGTCCTTCGCGACTTCTTGCGGTCGGATGTGGCGCGATAAGATGCGTGGTGTCACACTCTCCTTTAAACAGTACGGACATTTCACTTTTTTCGAAAACAAATGTTCAGCCATACGTCACCTCACACGTAGACGTTGACGAGCAATCCGCGAATCTCACCGACTTGGTCGAGGAGCGACAGACGTGACGCTTCCCCCGAGATAACCTGGTCCGTCAGTGCGAGCAGTTTCTGGTCGACCTGCTCGACGATCTTATAGATCTTGGCTCGGCCCCGGCGGTTGAACCCGCGTTTGTCTTCGAGGCTGAGCGCCGCGTCAACGGCGTCTTTCATAAAGTCTTTGATCAATCGTTTATATTCGGTGAGCGATTCGACCGTTTGACTCTCGGCGAGGAGCTCACCTTGATCGTGAATGGCCGCGATTTGGCGCTGGAAGCGCTCGTATTCACGGTCCTCGCGTTTTTGTCCGATCACGTTCTGGAACGAGACGCCGGGTTCCGCGTCAGGCCGCTTGGCTTTGCCCGCGCCGTGAAGCGACTGGGTCTCCATAATTCGACGAATGTCCATAAGGCCTCGTCCTTTCCTTAAGTTAGTTCAATAATTGTAACACGCCTTGCGGCAACGCGTTCGACTGGGCGATCATCGCCATGCCGGACTGGTTCAAGATGTTGAGGCGGGCGAAGTCCATCATCTCACGGGCCATGTCGGCGTCGCGGATACGTGACTCGGACGCGGTCAAGTTCTCCGCACCGATTGTGACGACACCGACGTTCGCTTCTAACCGGTTTTGGATGGCACCGAGCTTCGAGCGTTCGAGCGAGACGTCGTTGATCGCCTTATCGAACTTGGCGATGGCGTCGTTTGCGCCGCCTGGTGTCGTGACGTCGAGCCCGTCGATGCCGAGCGCTTCCGCGCGCATGTCGGCGACGTTCAAGAGCACGCCTTCACCGCTGCCGGCCCCGAGCTGGAAGAAGATCGATGACTCACCGACCGTATATTCGCCGTTCATGATCTTCTTCGAGTTAAACTCGGTCGTCTCGGCGATGCGGGACACTTCTTCTGTCAAGGCACTGATCTCTTCTTGGATTGCTTTCGTATCGTCCGGGCTCAGCGTCCCGTTCGCCGCTTGGACCGACAGCTCGCGCATGCGCTGCAGGAGCGAGTGTGTCTCGTTCATGCCGCCTTCGAGCGTCTGGGTGAGCGAGATACCGTCGAGCGTGTTGCGCTCGGCCATCGACAACGAGTCGAGGCGCATCCGCATCTTCTCAGAGATGGCTAGGCCGGCCGCGTCGTCTGACGCCTTGTTGATACGGACGCCGCTCGAGAGGCGATCCATCGTCTTCTTCATCGTCGTCTGGTTGAGCGACAGCGACGTATAGGCTTTCAAGGCTTGAATGTTATTGGTAATTTTCATAACGGTTTCCTCCTACGTGTGCGGGTTGAAGACGAGCGTTCGCGATGGCCTGGTCCCATGTCATCTCTAAGTCGGTCGCGAGCGCGTGAAGCTCTTCAATCTTGTCTAAGTCTTGTTCGATCAGGGCTTCGAGGCTACCTTTCGCCATGTATAAATACAATTCTTCAAGCTGGGCCGAGATGATGCCGCCGCCGTCATGAAGTCCTTGGTACAGTTTGGCGAGCAGTTCGCGCGCTTGCCGCAGATGACGGTTGCGCTCGGCGATCGTCGTTGTCAGCGCGGTCTCGTAATGGTAGGTGAGCGCGTGGAGCATCGCTTGCGTCAGCTCCTCCGGGCTCATTTCATATAATCGGTTCGAATTCATGATTGTTCTCCTTTGATCGAGTCAAGTTCTTCTATTAAAAGCAGCACTTCGGCCATGACGTCATATAGTTCCGGCGGGATGGCATCCCCGAGGTCAAGGTCGAGCAGGTGGCCGAGGAGCGAATGGTCGTGCTCGATGGCCACGCCGCGCGAGCGTGCCTCTTCCAAAATCTTGTCGGCGACGGCACCTGTGCCGCGGGCAACGATGATCGGGGCCCGGTCGGTCGTCTCGTCATAACGGACGACGGCGGCCGTCTTACGTTTCGTCAAATCCATGCGTTGATACATAAGGGCCTCCTAGATTCTAAAGTCATAGCCGGTCGTCTGTGTGCGCTCTGGTTCGACTTCGACTTTCTCAGCTTTCGTCAGCGGGCGGAACTGGGTCGTCACGCTCCGGTAGCCGATCGCTTCGAGCGTCGTCTCGATCTTGCCGAGTAGCGGTCGCGCGATCCGTTCGACCGTCGGGTCATCATGTTCGAGCGTGAGCCGGAGGTTACGGTCGAGTGCTTCGACTTTCACGCCGATCTCGCCTAAGCGAGGTGTTTCGAGCCGGATGTAGAGGACACTGTTCTCCCAATCGACGACGTCGCCGGCTTCCCGGTTTTGGATGTGGACGTGGATGCCGGTGTCGATCTCCTGGACTTTCGCCGGCAGGGCGAGCAGGAGCTGATGGAGCTGCCCGCCATCGAGCCGGTTGATCGTCTGTTGGACTTGGAAGAACGAGGCGAGGCGCGCCGCTTCCGGAGATGCTGCTTCGGAACGGACCGACAAGGCCGATGCCTGAACGGCTTGCGACGTTTGCGCTTGCGCCTGTTGCGACGCGGTCTGGACGCGCTGCGCCGTCTCTTGGACGTGGCGGCCCGACAGGTTGGCATCAAGACGGAGCGGTGTCACATGGGCCTCACCGGCACGAGTGGCGCCATGCGGGATGTATTCGACGCGGACCTGGTTCGGCACGTAACGGAACTCGTTCAACGCGGTGCGCACGTCTTTAATGAGGGCGGCGCTCTCGGCAGGCTTCGTCGACAACAGTGACAAGGCGACGTCGAGCTTCGCCGTCATCGCGACGAGCGCTTTCTCTTGCCTTGCGTCGGTATGTAACAGGGCGTCCGTTTTTTGGATGAGCTGCGTCAGACGCGTCCCGACTGTCTCGAGGGCAGGGCGGGCCAAATGCGGCTTCGATTCAACGAGGGCCGCGACTTGTCCGAGCTGTTTCGTCACGGTCGCCTGTTCTGCGCGGAACGTGTTCGTCACGGCAGCGAGATGCGTCGTCACTTCCTTGACCATGACTTGGCGTCCGCCTACGGGTGGCAAGGCTTCCCTCGGTTCGGGACGGGCGGGTGGTGCGGCCGGGAGTTCTTTTATCAGCCGGTCGACCGTCTCCGGTGTCGGTGTGACCCGTTCTGTGGCCGGGCGCGACAAGTTGACGAGTTCGACGTAGCGCTCTTTTTGCGGGTACGGCGCGTCCGGTGCCGGCACCTTCAGTTGACGTTTCGCTTCATCTAATGAAGCGACCGCGATGTCACGGGCCACGTCCGGTTTGACGACGGGTGCGTCCATCGTGCGCAAGAACAAGACGGCGTCGCGCATGTCACCTTTGAAGACGGTCTCGAGCAAGCGGACCGTGTCCTCGTTCATAGGCAGACGTCCCGATTGGATCAAGCGGCTGACGGCGCTCCGCACTTCAGGCGGGAGCGATGCGAGCAGCGCTTGGATTTTCGTATCGACTTTCGTCTCAGGTTTCGTCCCTGGCGCCGGTGCGTCCGCTGTCTCCGTTTCCGGTTTCACGACGACGGTCCCGAGCAACACCCCGTCTTCTTCGACGAACGTCAGTTGGAACGGGTTCGTCTTCGGCAGCCCGTCTTTGAACGTGACCTCGACTTGTTCGCCGCCGACCTTGACGATGGCCGTGTCAGGACCGGTCTGCTTGACGATTTCAGCTTTATAGACGCGGTTCATCTGGACACCCGCGTTCGCGGCTACAGTTGTAGCGAGTTGCGCTTGGATTTGCATTGTTGTCACCTCGACCAATATATCGACCTCTTTTTCAAAAAGTGAAGCAAAATCACCATAAAAAAACCTCCCGTCAAACGACGGAAGGCAGGTCAAGATTCGAGCGCAGGGCTCATGTTCAGTTGTTGGAACCGGGCGACCAATTCGCCGGTCGCTTTGATCTGGTTTTTTAAGACGTACGCGGTCGCGTTCGTCTGGATGCGGTGACCGTCTTTCGTGACGATCACGCCGTTCGGGGCACCCTCGACAGTCACGATGTCCCGAATGTGGGACCAGGCGTACCATTCGCAATCTTCACGTTTCGGCGATTTCGTCGGGAAGAAGACGAGTCCCGTCGTCGGTTCGATGACGACCGGCACTTTGCCTTTGACCCCGGCGACGCGTTTGGCGACGAAGATCCGTTCCTCGATCGAGCTGTTGTACTGGCGGCAAGAGAGCTGCAGCAACTGGTACGGCCGGAGCGGGGTCGAGATTTCGCTGCCGTCCTCGAGAATGATCCGCGATTGCTTCATCATGTCGAAGCAAGGCAGGATCGCCACGGTTCGCTTCGTGATGCGATATTTTTCCTCGGAATAGTAGGGGCGCATACGCTGCACCATCCTCCTCGTATTAGATTTTCAGGATCGGCCGATACTCAAAGAGCACAAACCTAAATCATCCCTTCAATGATATATCACAAAAAATGTAAATTCAATAAGCCAATATGAAAAGTAGGGAAATATAATTCCAATGTAAGCCAAAAGACGATTCATTTACAAAAAAGCAGAAAATGTTTGTGTCGAGGACGATAAGGTGGTAATATAGCTATTAGAGGGAAAGCCTCTGTATTCTTCAATGGTGAAAGGAATGGATTTGCACATGGTAGGTAAAGTAAAATGGTTTAACTCAGAAAAAGGTTTTGGTTTCATCGAGGTAGAAGGCGGCAAAGACGTTTTCGTACACTTCTCAGCAATCCAAACTGACGGCTACAAAGCTCTTGACGAAGGTCAAGAAGTTGAGTTTGAAATCGTAGATGGCGAACGCGGCCCACAAGCGGCTAACGTTGTAAAATTATAATTTCAAACTGTGAACCGGCTTCCTCGTGAAGTCGGTTTTTTGTTTTGTCTACATAATATTTCCCCCTTAAGAAAACGAGTTTAAAAACGGTGATAACGGGTAACTTCTTTTTATACAACCGATTCGATTGCAGGCGTGAGCATCGGAACAAAATTGTCATTATTTTCTGATGATAACGTTTTCAAATAAACTGAATTCGGGGTATACTATATATGAGCCACCCGCTTCCGCTTTCTTTTTAAGATCTTTTTAAGCAATGAGGCAGGAGATTCGGTCCAAAATGACGAATCATTGGTTCAAGCGGTTATTTTAAGGAGGAGTTAAGATGATTTATAACATTCGCGGCGAAAACATTGAAGTCACACCAGCCATCAAAGACTATGTCGAGAAAAAGCTGGAGAAGTTGACTCGGTATTTCACAACTCCTACGGATGCACAGACGGCTTACGTCAACTTGAAAGTGTACAACGAAAAGCAAAAAGTAGAAGTGACGATCCCGATGACGAACTTATTGCTTCGCGCTGAGGAAACCAACCTCGATATGTACGCGGCAATCGACCTCGTCGTCGACAAATTGGAACGTCAAATCCGTAAACACAAAACAAAGCTCAACCGTAAAGGACGCGCCAAAGAAGGCGGGATCGGCGAGTATTTCAAATCACTCGAAGGTTCTGAAGACATTCCTGCGTACGACGAGGACGAGGCAGAACTCGAACTCGTGCGGACGAAGCGATTCACGCTCAAACCGATGGACACGGAAGAAGCGATCCTTCAAATGGACATGCTCGGTCACAGTTTCTTCGTCTTCTCAGACGCGGAGACCGGGAACACGAACGTCGTCTATCGTCGGAAAGACGGTAAATACGGCTTGATCGAACCTGAATAATCTAACTTTGAATTCACACGGCCCTCCGACTTGGAGGGCCGTTTCGTTTTGCCTTTCCTTGAAAGCGTGGGTCACTTCGGTTAAACTGTACATTAGGGAAAAAACATGCATTTTTGACTGAGTGCAGAGGAGATAAAACGTATGGCGAACTTTTTGAAAGATTTATTTGCTCCACAGAAACGAGTATTGAAAAAAGCAGAAAAAGCAGCCGACTTAGTCGAGTCATTCGCTGAGCCGACGAAGGCGTTGTCTGACGAAGCACTTCAGGCGAAGTCTGTCGAATTCCGTGAGCGTCTGGATAAAGGGGAAACGCTTGACGATATCCTTCCGGAAGCGTTCGCGGTCTGTCGCGAGGCGTCAGAACGCGTACTCGGCATGCGTCACTACCGCGTCCAGCTCATCGGGGGCTATGTGCTCCATAACGGCGACATCGCCGAGATGAAGACCGGTGAAGGGAAGACGCTCGTCGCGACGCTCCCGGTTTACTTGAACGCCCTGACTGGCCGTGGCGTACACGTCGTGACGGTCAACGAATATTTGGCGAAACGTGACAAAGAACTCATGGAACCGCTCTACTTCGCGCTCGGCCTCTCGGTCGGACTGAACGTCTCGAACATGGACCGCGTCGAGAAGCAGGCGGCGTATAACTGTGACATCACGTACTCGACGAACAACGAACTCGGGTTCGACTACTTGCGTGACAACATGGTCCTTTATAAGGAAGACCGTGTTCAGCGTGAGCTCTACTACACAATCGTCGATGAAGTCGACTCGATCCTCGTCGATGAGGCGCGGACCCCGCTCATCATCTCAGGGTCGGCCCAGAAATCGACCGAGTTGTACACACGTGCCGATGCGTTCGTCCGGACGCTCAAGCTCGAAGACGACTACACGGTCGACGTGAAGACGAAATCGGTGTTACTCACGGACAGAGGGGTCGACCTAGCCGAGAAGTTCTTCGGCATCGACAACTTGTTCGCAATCGAGCACGTCTCGGTCAACCACCACGTCGGGCTCGCGTTGCGTGCGAACGCCGTCATGCATCATGACGTCGACTATATGATCCGCGACGGTCAAGTCATGATCATCGACCAGTTCACAGGTCGGGTCATGGACGGACGCCGCTACTCGGAAGGGCTGCACCAGGCGATCGAGGCGAAAGAAGGCGTCGAGATTCAACGGGAATCGATGACGCTCGCTACGATCACGTACCAAAACTACTTCCGGATGTATGAGAAGCTGGCCGGGATGACCGGTACGGCGAAGACGGAGGAAGAAGAGTTCCGTAACATCTACAACATGCAAGTCGTCACGATCCCGACGAACAAGCCGATCGTCCGTGAAGACGGTTCCGACCTCATCTTCAAGTCGATGGAAGGCAAGTTCAAAGCCGTCGTCGAAGAGATCGCTTCGGCGCACGCGACCGGACAACCGGTCCTCGTCGGTACGGTCGCCGTCGAGACGTCTGAGTATTTGAGCAAGCTGCTCACGAAGAAGAAGATCAAGCACGAAGTCTTGAACGCGAAAAACCACGCCCGTGAAGCCGAAATCGTCGAGAACGCCGGACAAAAAGGTTCGGTCACGATCGCGACGAACATGGCTGGACGCGGAACCGACATCAAGCTCGGCGAAGGTGTCATCGGGCTCGGCGGTCTTTACATCGTCGGTACCGAGCGCCACGAGTCGCGCCGGATCGACAACCAGCTCCGCGGTCGGGCCGGTCGTCAAGGCGACCCGGGTAAATCGCAGTTCTACTTGTCACTCGAAGATGAGCTCATGCGCCGCTTCGGGACCGACAGCCTCCAGAGCATGATGGAGCGCCTCGGCATGGACGACACGCAACCGATCGAGAGCCGCATGGTCTCGAAAGCGGTCGAGTCGGCCCAAAAACGTGTCGAAGGTAACAACTATGATGCCCGTAAACAGCTGCTCGGTTACGACAACGTCATGGCCGACCAACGTAAAGTCATGTATAAAGACCGGGCCAGCATCCTCGAGAACGAATCGGTCACCGAGATCGTCCGCTCGATGATCCGTGAGACGGTCGAGATGGGCGTCGCGCAATACACGCCGCTCGAACTCGTTCCGGAAGAATGGAATATCGACGAGCTGGCGCACTGGGCCAACCAGACGCTCGCCCTCGAGAATGCGGTCGCCGGGAAAGACTTCTACGGCAAAGAACGCGAGGAAATCACTGAGCTGTTGCTTGAGCGGACGAACGCCCAATATGAGGCGAAACGTCAACTCGCACCACCGGACCGGTTCAACGAGTTCGAGAAGATCATCGTGCTCCGTGCCGTCGATTCGCACTGGATGGCGCACATCGACCATATGGACCAGCTTCGTCAAGGTATCCACTTGCGTGCTTACGGACAGAACGACCCGCTCCGTGAGTATCAGGCGGAAGGCGTCAGCATGTTTGACGCGATGAACGCGGCCATCTCGGAAGAAGTGACCGGCTTCGTGCTCCGTGCCGAGGTCGGCGACAACCTCCGACGCGAGAAAGTCGTCGAGGAGGAAGTGGCGGTGTCTGGCAAGGACGACGCACCGGTGAAGAAAAAACCGGTCCGCCGTTCAGAAGACCAACGCCTCGGGCGCAACGACCCGTGCTGGTGTGGTTCAGGCAAGAAGTTTAAAAACTGTCACGGCAAACAACAAGCTTAATTTTTGAAGAGGCGAGCCTGCTCGCCTCTTTCCTACGGAAAGGTGAATCTCACTATGGAAATTTCAGATATTCGGAACGAACTCGAGGGCATGGCAAAACGCCTCGAAAATTACAGACAATCGCTCAACTTAACGGAGAAACAGGCGCGCATCGCCGAGCTCGAGAACGAGATGACGTACCCGGACTTCTGGGACAGCCAAGAGAAGGCACAAAAAGTCATCGACGAGTCGAACGTGCTCAAAGCGATGGTCGACAAGTATCAAGAGCTTGCGGATGGTCACGAGGACGGCGAAGTCACGCTCGAACTCATCAAGGAAGAACCGGACGTCGAGATGCAAGGTGATCTCTCAGAGATGGTCATGGCGCTCAAAGCCGACTTCGACGCGTTCGAACTCGAAATCCTCTTGAACGGACCGTATGACGCGAACAACGCAATCCTCGAGCTACACCCGGGTGCGGGCGGTACCGAGTCGCAAGACTGGGCCTCGATGCTTCTCCGCATGTATCAGCGCTTCGCGGACAAGCAAGGTTGGAAAGTCGAGACGGTCGACTACCTCGCGGGCGAGGAGGCCGGCGTCAAGTCGGTCACGCTCCGCATCGTCGGGCATAACGCCTACGGCTACTTGAAAGCGGAGAAAGGGATCCATCGCTTGGTCCGGATCTCGCCGTTCGACTCATCAGGTCGCCGTCATACGTCGTTCGTCTCGTGCGACGTCATGCCGGAATTCGATGACGATATCGAGATCGACGTCAGAACCGAAGACCTCCGCATCGACACGTACCGCGCGTCGGGCGCCGGCGGTCAGCACATCAACACGACCGACTCGGCCGTCCGGATCACGCACGTGCCGACGGGTGTCGTCGTCTCATGTCAGGCCGAGCGTTCGCAGATCAAGAACCGTGAAGCGGCGATGAAGATGCTTAAGGCGAAACTGTACCAGCGCGAACTCGATGAGCAGCAACGCAAGCTCGACGAGATCCGCGGTGAGAAGACAGACATCGGCTGGGGTAGCCAAATCCGTTCATACGTCTTCCACCCGTATGCGATGGTCAAAGACCACCGCACGAGTTATGAAGTCGGGAACACGAGCGGCGTCATGGATGGAGACATCATGGGCTTCATCGACGCTTACCTCCGTAAGACAAATATGTGATGCATGTGGCTCAAAGACGTCTGTCTTTGAGCCACGTTGTATGTAGAGGAGAATTTCTTTAATGAAGCAAATCGTCAAAGACTATATTTACTTATTGACCGGTTCCGTGTTCGTCGCCTCGGCGTTCAGTCTGTTCCTGTTCCCGAACAACATCGCTTCGGGTGGCGTCAGTGGGATCTCGATCATCACGTATGAACTGTTCGGCATCTCGCCGGGGGCGTTCCAGCTCGTCTCGAACGTGTTGCTCCTCCTCGTTGGCTGGATGATCCTCGGGCTCGGCTTCGGCGTCAAATCGCTCGTCGGCTCGATCTTCTTACCAGGTGTGATCTTGTTTTATGAAGCGATCGGTGCGGGCGCGGCGGTCGATGATACGCTGCTCGCGGCCGTGTTCGGCGGCGTCGGTGTCGGGATCGGCCTCGGGCTTATCTTCCGCGGCCGGGCCTCGACCGGCGGGATGGACTTACTCGCCCAGATCCTACATAAGTTCACCCACATCCCGCTCTATCTCTGTATCGCCATCCTCGACGGTACCGTCGTGGTCGTCGCGGCCGTCACGTTCTCGTTCACGACGGGACTGTACGCGCTGATCGCCTTGTACATCACGATCAAGATGATCGACTTCGTCCAGCTCGGCTTCACGCAAGACAAGATGGCGTATGTCATCTCGGACAAGCGTGACGTCATCACGCGCGCCGTCTTCGACGAGCTCGACCGGGGCGCGACCGAAATCCAAGCGATCGGCGCCTATTCACGTCTCGACCGGCCGATGTTGCTCGTCGTCGTCCGTCAGAACGAGGTGAGCCGGTTGAGAGACTTGATCCGCCGCATCGACCCCGACGCGTTCCTCATCTTCAGCGAGGCGCACGAGGTGATGGGCCAAGGATTCACCTCGGATAAACGGTATAGCAACGTCCCGTGAGATGTGGAATCTTTGTGTACTTTTCGTGAGATTAGGTTAAAGACCGTGTCATAACGGTTATAATGGATAATGTAGGCAATTTCTACAACTTAGGAGGGGAACCCTATATGAAGAAGTGGATGATGGCCATCGGCCTCGGCGCCATGCTCACGCTCGGTGCGTGCGGCGGCGATGAAGAAGAAACGACAAGCAATGGGGATACGGGCTCGAACACGGCTTCGGTCGACGCGGAAGCGGTATACGCACAGAACTGTGCAGCCTGCCACGGTGCGAACTTGGAAGGCATGAGCGGTCCGGCATTGACGGACGTCGGCTCACGCCTCTCGGCTGAAGACATCGAGAACGTTATTCGTAACGGGCAAGGCGCGATGCCTGCGAACGTGATTGAGAAAGACGAAGAGATCACAGCGGTCGCAGCTTGGCTCGCTGAGAAGAAGTGATCATCAGGACCACGGGATAACCGTGGTTTTTTTGCATTCCGCATTTTGGATTGATCGAATTTTGGTAAGGAACAATAAAGACATTGAAACGGAGTGGATATGATGTGAAGACAAAACTGATTGATTGGCCGACGTTCATCGGTGCGTTCGTCCTGTTGCTGACGGTGACGTTGCCGCTCGTCTTTTTCCCGGAGACGGGGAAGGCATGGGTCGGCGCCGCCAACACGTTCATGACGACGAACTTTGGCATGTTGTATTTAGCGATGGGGCTTGGCGCGTTCGGATTTTTGATCTTCGTCGCTTTCAGTGAAAATGGGCACGTCAAGTTAGGCGCTGAAGATGAGGAACCCGAGTTCAGCACGTTCTCTTGGGCGGCGATGTTGTTCGCCGCCGGGATCGGCTCGAGTATTTTGTATTGGTCGGTCATCGAATGGGTGTACTACTATCAAGGACCGCCGTTCGGTATCACACCGGAGTCGACCGAGGCGATCCAATGGGCGACCGCCTACGGCATGTTCCACTGGGGGCCGATCGCTTGGGCGATCTATACGCTGCCGGCGTTGCCGATCGCTTACTTCTATTATGTGCGCCGCAAATCGGTGTTGAAAGTGAGCGAAGCGGTCCGGCCCGTCATCGGAAAATGGGCGGACGGACCGGTCGGTAAAGTCATCGACATCTTGTTCATCTTCGGTCTCCTCGGCGGGGCCGGCACGACGCTCGCCCTCGGGACACCGATGATCGCCGAAGGGGTGAACGAGATCACCGGCATCCCGGTCACGCTTGGCATGCAGGCGGTCATCATGCTCATCTGTACCGTCATCTTCGCCATCAGCTCGTACGTCGGCTTGAAGCGGGGCATCAAAGTGCTGAGTGACTTGAACATTTGGCTCGCAATCATTGTCTTGACGTTCGTCTTCGTCTTCGGTCCGACCCGGTTCATCTTGGAGACGACGTTCAACGGGGTCGGCACGATGCTCGACAACTTCTTCTTGATGGCGACGTGGATGGAGCCGTTCGGCAACCTCGGCGGCTTTGAAGAGACAGGTTTCCCGGAATCGTGGACGGTGTTCTACTGGGCGTGGTGGCTCGTCTATGCACCGTTCGTCGGCCTGTTCGTCGCCCGGATCTCGCGGGGACGGACGATCCGCGGGATGATCATCGGGACGATGGTGTACGGGACGTTCGGCTGTATCCTGTTCTTCGGTATACTCGGCAATTATGGACTCTACCTCCACTTGACCGGTGCGTTCGACGTCATCTCGTATATGGACATGTACGGACCGCCTGCGACGATCATCGCCGTCATCGGCCAGTTGCCGTTCGGTAAAGTCGTCGTCGCCGTGTTCACCGTCCTCGCGATCATCTTCCTCGCGACGACGTTCGACTCGTCTTCCTATATCTTGGCATCGGTCACGCAAAAGCATGTCGAAGAAGAGCCGCTCGTCTGGAACCGTCTGTTTTGGGCGTTCGCTCTCTGTATTATGCCGCTAACGCTCATGTTCCTCGGTGGGCTTGACACGTTGCAGACGGCGAGCATCGTCGGCGGATTCCCGCTCATCTTCATCATGGTGCTCCTCGCCTGGTCGTTCATGCGCGTCTCAAGCAAAGACATCCGGGCGTCGGAAGAGTATGAGTCACCGACGATCCACATCAAATATCGGAAACGGAAACGCTCGCCCTTCGACGCGTTGAAAGAACGTCCGACCGATAAACGGAACGATTGAACATAGGCACTCGCCCCGGCGAGTGCCTATTTGAATGTGAGTTTCGCCAAATGTGACTGCGATGTGAAACGGACGTTCAGTTCAACAATTTCACACCGAACTCAATCGAACTGAAACAATCCTGTAATGGTTATTTAAAATTCTGGTTGTTATAATTGTAGGCGCTCCTACTAATGAACCGGATAAACCTTGGCCCGTTCCGAAACTTGGACGGTGCCTTGACAGAATCACTAGTTATCGTGTAGAACTGAGGCTAGACGAAAATATTCACTTACTAAACAACTATACACTCGTCATAGATGCATGAAAAATTTATAAAAAGGGTAGGGAATACGTTATGATCTCGATGCAAAAAGTTAGTAAAGTATATCCAAACGGTGTCGTCGCAGTCGACGACCTCGATTTGAAGATCGAAGACGGCGAATTTTTATACGTCGTCGGACCATCCGGCGCCGGGAAATCGACGTTCATGAAAATGATTTATCGGGAGGAGAAGCCGTCGAACGGTCAACTGTTGATCGACGGGATTGACGTCGGGAAATTAAAAAACCGTCACGTCCCGAAACTACGCCGCCAGCTCGGCGTCATCTTCCAGGATTATAAGCTGCTCCCTTCATTAACAGTGTATGAGAACGTCGCGTTCGCACTTGAAGTCGTTCAGGCCGACACGAATACGATGCGTAAGCAAGTCATGGACGTATTGAACCTCGTCGGACTTAAACATAAGGCGCGTAACTATCCGGACGAACTCTCAGGTGGCGAACAGCAACGTGTCTCGATCGCCCGCGCCATCGTCAACAAGCCGAAGCTCATCATCGCCGACGAGCCGACCGGTAACTTAGACCCGGATACGGCATGGGGCATCATGGAAGTATTCCAAGAGATCCATCGCCGCGGGGCGACGATCGTCATGGCGACACATAACCGTGACATCGTCGATAAGATCCGTCATCGCGTCATCGCGATCGAAAACGGCAAAGTCGTCCGCGATGAAGAGAAAGGAGCATATGGCTATGATATTTAAAAGTGGGCTACGCCATTTACGCGAAGGGTTCAAAGGGACGCTTCGCAACGGTTGGATGTCGTTTGCGGCCATCAGTGCCGTCACCATCACCTTGTTACTCGTCGGCGTCTTCGCCCTCGTCATGTTCAACGTCAACGAGATCTCAGAGAACGTCGAGAACGATGTTGAGATCCAAGTGTTCGTCACACGGACGGCGGAGGAAGCGAACGTCGAGAAGCTAGGGGAGAACTTAGAACAGATCCCAGGCGTCGCCTCGGTGACGTTCAGCTCGAAAGAGGATGAACTCGAAAGCTTCCGCAACCAGCTCGGGGAAGACGCCAACGCGTACGGTACGGTCGAGAAAGACAACCCGCTCCATGACCGCTATATCGTCAAAGCATCAGACCCGCTCAACACGCAGACGGTCGCCGACGCAGTCCAGTCACTTGAAAACGTCGATAAGGTCACGTACGGTCAGGACTATATCGATAAGATGTTCGCCTTCTTCAACGGGATCCGCATCGGTGGACTCGTGTTGATCGTCGGACTCACGCTCATGGCGATGTTCCTCATCTCGAACACGATCAAGATGACGATCTTCTCACGCCGTCGCGAAATCGAGATCATGCGTCTCGTCGGAGCGAAAAACAGCTTTATCCGCTGGCCGTTCTTCATCGAGGGGCTTCTGCTCGGTGTGCTCGGCGCGCTCATCCCGATCGCGGTCATTTATTTCGGGTATGACGTCGCATATGGTGCTTTACAACCATCGCTAGATCAATTGAATAGTGATATATTTAAATTGATCGATCCATCGGTACTCACGACGCAAGTCTCGCTCGTCTTGCTTGCGCTCGGTGCGTTCATCGGGATCTGGGGATCGACGACATCGCTCGGTCGATTCTTAAAAGTCTAATTTAAATACGAGGGGGAATTGGCGGATGAAACGTTCGCTTGCGCTTGGATTAAGTTTGACGCTACTCGCCGCGCCGGTCATGGCGACGGAGAAAGAGACGTTGAAAGAACGACAAGATCGTCTATCCAATCAATTGGAGCAGTCCAAGAAAGCGCAAGTCGAGACGGACGCCGAGCTCGAAGTCACCGAGGCACAGCGCGACGCGGTCTCAACCGAGATCCGCGCCGTCAATGAACGTCTTGAGGGCTTAAGTGAACAGATCGCCGTCCAGCAAGTCGAAGCGGACGCGGCACGCTCAGAGCTCGAGGCGACCCGCCAACAACTCGCTGCCCAAGGGCAGTATCTTGAAGGCCAGAAGGCGCTCCTTAGTGAGCGTCTTCGTGTGCTTCAAATACACGAGGACCGGTCTTATCTCCAAGTCGTATTCGAATCCCGCTCGTTCGGGGACTTCGTGACGCGGCTCATGACCGCACAGACGATCGCGGAGCAAGACCGGGACCTCATACATAGCTATATGCATGAAGTCGAGCGCCTCGAGACGCTTGAGACGACGCAACGGACACAGTTGTCGTTCGTCAAACAAAAAGAGCGCGAGCTCGTCGTCACGAAACAAGCGCTCGACCAAGCGGCCACAGAGAAGCATGCACTCCTCTCGGAACTGAACGAGCAGGTCGAACTGCTCGAACTTGAACAGATGACCCGTGACGAAGAACAGGCGCTCATGAACGAACAGCGCCGCATCATCGCCAGTCAGCTCGACGCGATCGCGACGGCTGAACGGGAACAAGCGGAAGCCGAGGCGCGCGCGAAACAAGAGGCCGAGGCGAAAGCCGCCGCAGAAGCGCGAGCACGAGCCGAAGCCGCCGAACGAGCCGAAGCGAATCAAGAAACCGTGACACCACAGGAACCGCCAGCAACGGAACCGGAAGCTGTCACGGCGCCGGTCAGTACGTTCTTGCGCCCGGTATCGGGTTACGTGTCGAGCCGGTTCGGACCGCGTGAAAACCCGCTCACCGGGGCGCCCGAATCGCACCGCGGCATCGATATCGTCAACGCGACCGGCACACCGATCGTCTCGGCCGCCCCAGGCATCGTCATCAAGGCGGCTGAAGCGACCGGTTACGGCAACGTCGTCTTCGTCTCGCACGTCGTGAACGGGCAGGTCTGGACGACCGTCTACGGTCATTTAGATTCGATCACGGTAACGGCCGGCCAGAGGATCGGGGCGGGCCAGACGGTCGGTACGCTCGGCAACACGGGCTGGTCGACGGGACCTCATCTCCACTTCGAGCTCCACCGTGGGGAATGGGCACCTGGGCAACCAAATGCGGTCGACCCGGGCCCTTATATCGGCTACTGACAGACGGACGCGTCCCAAATATGTGGAACGCGTCCGTTTTTCTGAAGTTTTTGCTATACTGGATGAAAGACCGACAAAAAGAAATGAGGGACTTACCCGTGAAAAATACAACCGCAGGACTACTCGCCGGCGCGACGTTCGTGGCAGGGGCCGGTGCAGGCCTGGCGACGATGGCATTTACCGATACGAGGTTACCGATCCAACCGAAAGCAGAAGGTTGGGACAAAGTCGAACAAGTCCGCAGCTTGATCGAGACGCACTCGCTAAAGGACATCTCAGAAGAAGATTTGTTGACCGGCGCCCTTGACGGCATGACGGCAGCGCTCGATGACCCGTACTCTGACTTCCTCGACGCGGAAGAAACGTCACAGTTCACCGACTCGATCGAGTCGAGCTTTGAAGGAATCGGCGCGACTTTGGAGAAGAAAGGAGAAGACATCTTGATCGTCGCTCCGATCAAAGGTGCACCAGCTGAAGCGGCAGGTCTTCGCCCAGGGGATATCATCACCGCGGTCGACGGCGAATCGATTGAAGGAATGGCCGTCGAAGAGGCGGTCCAGCTCATCCGTGGTGAAAAAGGAACGGTTGTCACGCTGACGATTCGTCGCGGCGGGCAAGAGGCCGACTATGAGATCACGCGGGATACGATCCCGATCGAGACGGTCTATTCGGAAGTGAAAGAGCAGGATGGCAAGAAAATCGGCTATCTCGAAGTGACCCAGTTCTCAGAGCCGACGGCCGATGAGTTTTTAGAGCAGCTCGAGACGCTCGAGAGCCAAAATATCGATAGCTTGATCATCGACGTCCGGGGCAACCCGGGTGGTCTCTTGCCGGCCGTTATCGCGATGACCGAAGGGTTCGTCCCGACGGATAAGCCGGTCGTTCAAATCGAAAACGCCGACGGGGAACGTGAGGCCCAAAACGGACGCGCCCGTGAGGCGAAGCCGTATAAGCTGTTCGTCTTGACGAATGAAGGCTCGGCCTCGGCTTCCGAGATTTTAGCCGGTGCGCTCAAGGAAGGAGCCGGTGCGACGATTGTCGGCAACACGACGTTCGGAAAAGGCGTCGTCCAGACGGCGTTCGACTTGGAAGACGGCAGCAACTTGAAGCTGACGACGAGCAAGTGGCTCACACCGGACGGCAATTGGATCAACGAGACGGGTATCGAGCCTGACGTTGAGGTCGATCAACCGGATTACTTCGGGGTCAACCGCATTCTCGCAGAAGAGGATGCGCTCAAAGTCGGGGACTACGGCGAGCCGGTGTCGAACCTGCATACGGTATTGACCGGGATCGGTTATGAGCCGGGCGGTCAGGCGGGTTACTTCGGTGACACGATGGCACAGGCGGTCTCAGACTTCCAAGCCGACAACAACTTAACGGAGGACGGGGTCGTCAATGAAGCGACAGCGTCCGCGCTCGAGTCACGGTTGCTTGAAGTCATCCAAGACGAGGCGAACGATGCCCAGTTGAACCGGGCACTTGAAGAAGCCGCAAAATAAGGATTAGGGAAAGGATTGGACAAGTGTGGACGTTCTACGAATGAGTTTTACCGCTTTGTTGACCTTGTTAGGTAGTCCGCTGCTCTGGGCGACGTTCGTCGCCCTCGCTTACATATCCATGACGCGCATTAAACGGGAGCGAAGCATGTTCCGGTCGCGCCGACGCTCGCCGAAGTCAGATTGGCGCCACTTTGTGTGGCCGAGTCTGTTGCTCGCGGTCCTCGGAACTGTAGCGACCGTCTTGCTCGAGACGACGGTCAACTTCGAGTGGGTCGTCACGTTCACCGTCCTCTACGCCCTGATCGTCTTGACGATGCATCCGCGCTTCATGAGTCCGGCGTTTCCGTTCCTGATCATGCTCGTGGTCATCGGTCTGCGTGACGTTGTCCCGTTAGCCGGGCTCACGAATTGGGTCGACCGGCTCGCCAGCGTCGAGTGGCCGGTGTATGCGCTCGTGTTCGGCATCGTCACGCTCGCCGAAGCGATCCTCCTTCGTTGGAACGGGATCAAAGAGACGTCACCGACGCTCATCTTGTCGAAGCGCGGCCAGTTCATCGGCGGACACGTCGTCAAGCGGATTTGGTTCTTTCCGCTCGTCGTCTTTTTACCGCCGTCGTTCGGGCTCGACTTCTCGGTGCCGGTCATCTTACCGATCCCGATCGGGGTCAGCCTGCTATCGACCGGGGCACTGCCGGGAACGCTACTTGGCCGGTTGAGCCTGTATCGCGGTTTGCTCGCGGTGGTCGCGCTCGGCTTGTTCGCCGGGTCATACGTCCTAGACGTCCCGTACGTCGCTTATGTGTTGATCGGTCTGTTCGTCTTGTACGAGCTTGCCTTGCAGCTCATCAAACGGGAGAACCGCGGCACAACACCGGTCTTCTTGAACGGGAACCGCGGGGCGGTCATCATCGATACGCTTCCAGATTCGCCGGGGGAGACGATGCAGCTCATACCAGGTGAGTCGATCTACAAAGTGAACGGTACGGTCATCACCGGAGGGAGCAGCTTTTATGAGGCGCTTCAACTCCATAAGCCGTACATCAAGCTCGAAGTGCTCAACTTGAACGGGGATATCCGGTTCGTGCAACGGGCGATGTATGAGGCCGACCCGCACGAGCTCGGGATTTTGTTCGTCGGGGAACCGATGAGCCCACGTTTACGCTTACGAAAATTATAAAAAGGAGCATCCGTCGCGGATGCTCCTTTTCGTATGCTTACACTTCAAGTTTTGATGGTTTGAAGCCCATCGTCGCTTCAACGGCGTGTTGCCAGCCTTTGTAGAGCGCTTCACGGTGCTCCTCGTCCATGTTCGGTTCGAACTGATGGTCGAGTTTCCATTGCTGCTTGATCTCATTCTGGTCTTTCCAGAAACCGACGGCGAGTCCGGCGAGATAGGCGGCGCCGAGCGCCGTCGTCTCACTCACTTCCGGACGTTCGACCGGTACGTTCAAGATGTCCGCTTGGAACTGCATGAGGAAGTCGTTGTTGACCGCACCACCGTCGACGCGGAGTGTCTTCAATGCGATGCCGGAATCCTGTTCCATTGCCGTCAAGACGTCGCGTGTCTGATAGGCGAGTGACTCGAGCGTCGCCCGGACGAAGTGTTCTTTTTCCGTACCGCGGGTGATCCCGAAGATGGCGCCGCGGACGTCCGAGTCCCAATACGGGGCACCGAGTCCGACGAAGGCCGGGACGACGTAGACCCCGTCGGTCGTGTCGACACGGTTCGCATACTGTTCCGTATCTTTCGCCGACTTGAGCATACGCAGTCCGTCACGGAGCCACTGGATGGCTGATCCGGCGACAAAGATCGATCCTTCGAGCGCATACTCGACTTTGCCGTTGTAGCCCCAGGCGATCGTCGTGAGCAATCCGTGGTCCGACTTGACGGCTTCTTCTCCCGTATTCATGAGCATGAAACAACCCGTTCCGTATGTGTTCTTCCCTTCACCTGACTCGAAGCAAGCTTGGCCGAACAAGGCGGCCTGTTGGTCACCTGCCGCGCCGGCGATTGGGACTTCGAACCCGAAGAAGTGGTAAGGAATCGTGTTGGCGTATACTTCACTCGACGCCTTGACTTCAGGCAACATCGACTTCGGTACGGTGAGGATGTCGAGCAACTCGTCGTCCCACTTCTGCTCATAAATGTTGTACATGAGCGTCCGGGACGCGTTCGAGTAGTCGGTGACGTGTGCGTGACCGCCCGAGAGTTTCCAGATGAGCCACGTGTCGATTGTTCCGAACAAGAGGTCTCCCGCTTCTGCTTTCTCACGGGCGCCTTCGACGTTGTCGAGGATCCATTTCACTTTCGTTCCCGAGAAGTAAGCGTCGATCAATAATCCGGTCTTATCGCGGAACATTTCAGCGTGACCGGCCGCATTCAACTCGTCACAAATACCGGCAGTCTGACGCGATTGCCAGACGATGGCGTTGTAGACAGGTCTGCCGGTCGACTTCTCCCAGACGACCGCTGTCTCCCGTTGGTTCGTGATGCCGATGGCCGCGATTTCTTTCGGGTCGATGTCGGCCGAACCGAACGCCTCGGCCATGACGGCGAGGACGGAACCCCAGATTTCGTTGGCGTTATGCTCGACCCAGCCTGGTTTCGGGAAGTACTGCTTGAACTCGCGCTGAGCGGTTGTGACGATCTTGCCGTCGTGGTCGAAGATGATGACCCGTGAACTGGTCGTACCTTGGTCGATTGCTAAAATATACCGTTTTTCTTTGTCCATATGAATGTGCCTCCTTAGAAGTTAGGGTGGTTATGGGACGAGGATACCATAGAGCAACGCGGCGATGACAGCGCCAATGATTGGTCCGACGACCGGAATCCATGAATAGCCCCAGTCTGACGTCCCTTTGCCTTTGATTGGGAGTATCGCGTGCGCGATCCGCGGTCCAAGGTCACGGGCAGGGTTGATCGCATAACCGGTCGTTCCACCGAGTGAGAGACCGATCGAGACGATCAAGAAACCTACGATGAGCGGGTTTAATCCATCTGCGAACGTGTTGGCCCCGAACGATAGTAATGCGAAGACGAGGACGAACGTTCCGATAATTTCTCCGATTAAGTTGAACGGAGTGTTCCGAATACCAGGAGCGGTCGAGAACGTCGCGAGCTTGGCACCCGGGTCGTCGGTCGCGTCATAGTGCGGTTTGTAGTGTACGTACACGAGTACGGCCCCGATGAACGCCCCGATGAACTGGGCAAGGATGTACAGTGGCACATCTTCCCATGGGAATGCCCCGCTCGTGGCGAGTCCGATCGTAACGGCCGGGTTGATGTGCGCGCCTCCGTAAATACCTGCGGCGTATACCCCGACCATAACGGCGAGCCCCCAACCGAACGTGATGACGATCCAGCCGCCGTTCTCGGCTTTCGAGTGGCGGAGGACGACGCCGGCGACGACACCGTTACCGAGCAAGATGAGTAGCATTGTACCGATAATTTCGCTGACAAATGCTGACATGTGATACTCCCTTCCTTCCATATTGGATTTGGCTTACCACTTTTCTATATCCCCCGTTTGAAAGCGCTTTAAAACCAAGATATTGAAAAAAACCACTTTTTAATGAGGAAAGTGGTTCGGACTGGTAAAATGTTTGGAAAAATCAAGGGTGATCCCGACGAGAAAGATGAAGAGAACTCCTAAGCTCACGAAAGACAATGGTGTCCACCATGCCGCCCCGAGGTCGAGTACGATCGAGGCGATGACAGTCAAGTAGAGCCAAGCGAGCCGTCTTGAAATCTCATGGTCCCGATAACGATTCGTGAGCGATGCACCGAGCGGGGCACCGACAAAGGCGCCCGTCACCAAGGCGAGCGGGGCAACATAATCGAGCGACAACGAAGGCAAGTAACCGATTAGTCCGCCGAGCGAGATGAACAGGACGGCGGCAAGGCTCGTCCCGACGGCGCGGTGCGTCGAAAACCCGAGCCCCCAACCGAACGTGATGACGATCCAGCCGCCGATGCCGAGGAGTGCCGACAAGAGTCCGGCGATCGCGCCGATGAAGAAACTTGCGGCGAATCCAGATTTTTTGCGTTTCGACGGCTTCGATGTTTTCTTTAGAAGCGTAACGGCAAAATAAGAGAGGATAAGCAAATAGAAAACATTCAGCAACCAGTCATACGTCCCGGAGATTGACAGCACGACCCGGCTCGACAGCTGCGCAGTGACGGCACCGGCCAGACCGACCGTGAGACCGGTCGACCATGACACGTTTCCGAGCGACGAGTGCTTCTTCGCTCCGGACAGGCTCGTGCCGACGACGAACAAAAGTGATGTCGCGACCGCCTCGGCCGCCGAGTATCCGTTGAACAAGAGCACCGGGACGATGATGACACCGCCCCCGATGCCGAAGAAACCGGACAAGGCGCCGACGACCGCGCCGAGCGGGATAAAGAGAAGTGACCACATGACGACCCACCCATTTCTGTTTAGATTCCTCCTCACTATAGCGAATCGGAGAGCGGTTTGGGAAGCGTCTCAGAAGCGAATATTTGTTCGTGTATGTGCTATAATCAAGTCAATATGCAAGGGATAGAAAGCGAGGAATATATATGGACAAGATCAAGCTTCCGTTCGAATTACATTCGGAATATAGTCCGGCCGGCGACCAGCCGGAGGCAATCCGCCAGCTCATCGAAGGCGTCAACCGCGGCGACCGTTACCAGACGCTGCTCGGTGCGACCGGCACCGGGAAGACGTTCACCGTGTCGAACGTCATCCAGGAAGTGAAGAAACCGACGCTCGTCTTAGCCCACAACAAGACGCTCGCCGGCCAGCTCTATTCCGAGTTCAAAGAGTTTTTCCCGAACAACGCCGTCGAATATTTCGTCAGCTATTATGACTACTATCAACCGGAGGCGTACGTGCCTTCGACCGACACGTTCATCGAGAAAGATGCCTCAATCAACGACGAGATCGACAAGCTCCGCCACTCGGCGACGTCGTCCTTGTTCGAGCGGGATGACGTCATCATCGTCGCATCTGTATCGTGTATATACGGTCTTGGTAACCCGGAAGAATACAACAGTCTCGTCTTGAGTCTCCGCGTCGGGAAAGAGATGGGGCGCGACCAGATGCTCCGCAAACTGATCGACATCCAATATGAACGGAACGACATCGATTTCCAGCGCGGGCGCTTCCGTGTCCGCGGCGACGTCGTCGAGATCTTCCCGGCGTCACGCGACGAGCAGTGCTTGCGCGTCGAATTCTTCGGTGACGAAATCGACCGCATTCGCGAGATGAACCCGCTCACCGGCGAGATCATCGCCGACCGTGAACACGTCTCAATCTTCCCGGCATCCCACTTCGTCACGCGCGACGAGAAGCTGCAAAAGGCGATCATCAACATCGAGGCCGAGCTCGAGCAACAGCTCGCGAAGTTCCGCGAAGAAGGCAAACTGCTCGAAGCACAGCGTCTCGAACAACGGACGAACTACGACCTCGAGATGATGCGCGAGATGGGCTACTGTTCAGGCATCGAGAACTATTCGCGCCATTTGAACTTGACGGAAGAAGGGGCGACGCCGTATACGCTCATCGATTACTTCCCGAAAGACTTCTTGCTTATCGCCGACGAGTCACACGTGACGCTACCGCAAGTCCGAGGGATGTTCAACGGCGACCAGGCACGTAAACAAATGCTCGTCGACCACGGTTTCCGTCTGCCTTCAGCCAAGGACAACCGTCCACTCAAGTTCGAGGAGTTCGAGAAGAAGTTGAATCAGGCGATCTTCATCTCGGCGACACCGGGCCCGTACGAGCTCGAGCATACGCCAAACATGATCGAGCAGATCATCCGGCCGACCGGTCTACTCGACCCGACGATCGAGATCCACCCGATCAAAGGACAGATCGACTACTTGATGGACCAAATCCGCGACCGCATCAAACAGGACGAACGCGTCCTCGTGACGACGCTCACGAAGAAGATGGCCGAAGACTTGTCGGACTATCTCCGTGAAGCGGGCATCAAGGTCAACTATATGCACTCTGAGATCAAGACGCTCGAACGGATCGAGATCATCCGTGACCTGCGACTCGGCAAATACGACGTCCTCGTCGGGATCAACTTGCTGCGGGAAGGGCTCGATATCCCGGAAGTGAGTCTCGTCACGATCCTCGACGCCGACAAGGAAGGGTTCCTTCGTTCTGACCGGTCACTCATCCAGACGATCGGGCGGGCGGCCCGTAACTCGAACGGCCACGTCATCCTGTTCGCCGATAAGATGACCGATTCAATGAAACGGGCGATCGGGGAGACCGACCGCCGTCGCACGATCCAGCAAGAATACAATGAAGAGCACGGCGTCACGCCGCAGACGATCCGCAAAGAAGTGCGCGGCGTAATCCGCGCGACCGTCGCTGCCGAAGAAGAAGTGCTCGAGTCGCTCAGCTCGATGAATTCGGACGAGCGCGAGGCGGCAATCGGCAAACTAGAAGAAGAAATGAAACAAGCGGCCCGCGATCTTCAGTTCGAGCGGGCGGCCGAATTGCGTGACTTAATCTTGGAGTTGAAGGTAGGGAATTAAATGGCTGAAAAGAAAAATGCGATCGTCATCAAAGGGGCGCGCGTCAACAACTTGAAAAACATTGATATCGATATCCCTCGTGACCAGCTCGTCGTCTTGACGGGTCTGTCGGGATCAGGGAAGTCATCGCTCGCATTCGATACGATCTACGCCGAAGGGCAGCGCCGTTACGTCGAGAGCCTGTCGGCATACGCCCGTCAGTTCCTCGGACAGATGGACAAGCCGGACGTCGATACGATCGAAGGGTTGAGCCCGGCCATATCGATCGACCAGAAGACGACGAGCCGTAACCCGCGCTCGACCGTCGGGACGGTGACGGAGATCTATGACTACTTACGTCTCTTGTTCGCCCGCATCGGGAAACCGGTCTGTCCACGCCACGGCATCGAGATCTCAAGCCAGACGATCTCACAGATGGTCGACCAAGTGATGGAGCTCCCGGAGAAGACGCGCCTGCAAATCTTGGCGCCGATCGTGTCGGGACGGAAAGGCACGCACGTCAAAGTGTTCGACTCGCTCAAAAAAGAAGGGTTCGTCCGTGTCCGGGTCAACGGGGAGACGGTCGAACTGACCGATGACATCGAGCTCGACAAGAACAAGAAACATTCGATCGAGGTCGTCGTCGACCGGCTCGTCGTCCGCGCTGACGTCGAAGGCCGCCTCGCCGATTCACTCGAGACGGCACTCCGCCTCGCGGACGGCCGCGCCATCATCGACAAGATGGACGGGACCGAGCTGTTGTTTAGCGAACATCATGCCTGCCCGATCTGTGGCTTCTCGATCGGTGAGCTCGAACCGCGCATGTTCTCGTTCAACTCACCGTTCGGGGCCTGCCCGACGTGTGACGGTCTCGGTACGAAACTCGACGTCGACCCGGAACTCGTCATCCCAGACCCGGCGAAGACGTTGAAAGAAGGCGCGGTCGTCGCATGGCAGCCGACGAGCTCGCAATATTATCCGCAACTGCTCGCCTCGATGTGCCAGCATTTCGACATCGACATGGACGTGCCGTTCGAACGGCTGTCAAAACGTGACCAAGACCTCGTCTTGCACGGGACGGAAGAAGAATCGTTCTTGTTCCGCTACGAGAACGATTTCGGCCAAGTCCGGACGAACACGATCTTTTTTGAAGGGGTGCTCCGCAACATCGAGCGCCGCTATAAAGAGACGACGTCGGATTACATCCGGGAACAGATGGAGACGTATATGGCGACACACGCCTGCCCGACATGTAACGGCTATCGGTTGAAAGAAGAGACGCTCGCCGTCAAGATCACCGACCGCCACATCGGGGAAGTGACGACACTTTCGGTCGAGCATGCGCTCGCCTTGTTCGATTCGCTCATGGACGAACTGAGCGAAAAAGATATCGCCATCGCCCGGCTCATCTTGCAAGAGATCAAAGAACGGCTCAGCTTCCTGAACAACGTCGGTCTCGACTACTTGACGTTGTCGCGGGCGGCCGGGACGTTATCAGGCGGGGAAGCACAGCGGATCCGTCTAGCCACGCAAATCGGGTCGCGGCTGACCGGCGTCTTGTATGTCTTGGACGAGCCGTCGATCGGCTTGCACCAACGTGACAACGACCGCTTGATCGCGACGCTCAAACAGATGCGAGACATCGGCAATACGCTCATCGTCGTCGAGCATGACGAAGACACGATGATGGCAGCCGACTATTTGATCGACATCGGACCTGGCGCCGGAGAGCACGGCGGAGAAGTCATCGCCGCCGGCACACCGAAACAGATTATGAAGAACCGAAAGTCGCTCACCGGTCAATACTTGTCCGGGAAACGGTTCATCCCGCTGCCGGCCGAGCGCAAAGTGCCGGACGATCGTTTCATCAGAATCGTCAAAGCAGCAGAGAACAACTTGAAAGAGGTCGACGTATCGATCCCGCTCGGTATGTTCATCGCCGTCACCGGCGTTTCGGGATCTGGGAAGTCGACGCTAATCAATGAGATCCTGTACAAGTCGCTAGCGCACCATATTAACCGCGCCAAAGCGAAGCCAGGGAAGCATAAGACGATCGAAGGGCTTGACCAGATCGATAAAGTCATCGATATCGACCAGTCGCCGATCGGACGGACGCCGCGGTCTAACCCGGCGACGTATACAGGTGTGTTCGATGACATCCGCGACGTGTTCGCTTCGACGAACGAGGCGAAGATGCGCGGTTACAAGAAAGGCCGCTTCAGTTTCAACGTTAAAGGCGGACGCTGTGAGGCGTGCCGCGGGGACGGAATCATCAAGATCGAGATGCACTTCCTTCCAGACGTTTACGTCCCGTGTGAAATCTGTCACGGTAAACGCTACAACCGGGAGACGCTCGAAGTGAAGTATAAAGGGAAGACGATTGCCGACGTGCTCGACATGACAATCGAGGAAGGACTCGACTTCTTTGACAAAATTCCGAAAATCAAGCGGAAGATCCAGACGATCTCTGACGTCGGCCTCGGCTACATGAAGCTCGGACAACCGGCGACCGAACTGTCGGGCGGGGAAGCGCAACGCGTCAAGCTCGCGTCTGAGCTGCACAAACGTTCGACCGGCAAGACGATCTACATCTTGGACGAGCCGACGACCGGTCTTCACGTCGACGATATCGCCCGGTTGTTAATCGTATTGCAGCGCCTCGTCGAGAACGGGGACACGGTGCTCGTCATCGAGCATAACTTAGACGTCATCAAATCGGCCGACTACTTGATCGACCTCGGACCGGAAGGCGGGGACGGCGGCGGCGCGATCGTCGCGACCGGGACGCCGGAAGAAGTCGCCGAAGTCACGGCGTCGTACACCGGTAAATATTTGAAACCGGTGCTCGAACGCGATGCGGCCCGGGCCAAACCGAAAGCAGGAAAAAAGAAATAAGTATAGAAATGTTTAGAAACGGGAACATGATTGACGTGTAACCAAATCGAAGGGGGAAACGAACGTGAAACAAGAAATGCGTGAACTGATTCTCCAGCAAGTGAAAGATGGCAAACTGACGATCGAGGAAGGGATGACCCAACTCGAACGGCTCGAGAAGTTGGAGCCGGAGCGTATCCAAGCGCTTGAAGAGCATCAACAGACGGAGAAGGTCGATGCCTACTCGGTCGAGTCGCTCACGACGAAACTGACGTCAGCGGTCGAAGGACTCGTGACGAAACTTCGCGACAGCGACTTCTCGTTCAGTTCGAATTTCGGGCCGGAAGTGACATATTCGAAATCGTTCCCGTTCACCGGGAAAGACATCTTGCTCGACTTGTTCAACGCCTCGGCGACGATCGTCTCGTCGGACCATGACGAGTGTGAGCTGATCGTCACCGGTCGTCCGCTCCGGCAGCAAGACGCTGATAAGGCGCTCGAACAGCTCCAGTCGGCGGTCAAACATTCGGTCATCGGTGACCGTCTCGTCGTCTCACTTCGTGACAAGCTCGTTCGGGCCCACGTCGAACTATACGTCCCGCATCATCATTTCGACCACATGAACGTCCAAACGTTGAACGGAGAAGTCCGTGCCGACGGGATCGACGTCGAGAGTCTCCGTGTCCAGACAGCTAACGGCCGCGTCGTGCTTCACGAGGTGCACGCTTCAGAAATCCTCGTCAACACGGGCAACGGTACGGTCGAAGTCGAAGGGACCGAGTCTGAGCTCGTCCACGTACGGACCGGTAACGGTTCTGTCATCGTGAACGGGAAGTATGACAGAGCGTCATTGAAGACAGGCAACGGCAATATCCGCGCCGAACTCGCGACGGCGCGTCCGGCCAAGTTCGAACTCGCTTCGCTCGCTGGCAACATCCGACTCGTCTTGCCGCATGGCGTCGAAGTCGAAGGCGATCTTGAGACGAACTTCGGTGGGCTCCACTGTGACTTGGACGACCTCGAGATCGTTCGCGATCGTAAAGATGTCGCCCAGCGTCGCCTCGAGTTTATGTCAGGACGTGGCCAGACGCCGCGCATCGAAGTCGAGGCCGGTACACGTACCGGTACGATCGACCTCGAGCACGGTTCGCTCCACACACCGTCAACGTTCTTAGAAGAAGATAAGCACGAACCGACGGAACCGCTTGACCCGGTCGACCCGGTCAATCCGGCTGACTTGAACAACCCGTTCCATCAACAATGACGAACAACCCCGAAGGCGAGCGCCTTCGGGGTTGTTTTTGTACAGCGTGAATCATAAGAAGCCCGAAGGCGATTGCCTTCGGACCCATTCGTCATAGATTCATTTCATACTCCATTTGCTGCCAATCCATCATCTGACCGTCATACAACGTGAACGAGCCGATGATAAAGAGGATAAACAGAATCGGTCCAGCGATGAGTAGGAAGATCCCAAGGTTCCGCATTTTTTTCGAGCGGTTCCAGTAGAAGATGATGGCGACGATCATTGAAAGTAGCGAGCCAGACAAGAAGAGACCAACGATGTTCAGGATGAACAACAAGAGCACCGTCTCGTTCTTCGTCGCCGTATATTCGCGCCACATGTCGATGAGCGATTTGATCAAATAGACGAGCGCCGCGATCCCGACGATGAAAATAAAGACGATGGCAATCCAAAAGAGTGCGTTCATTTTGTTTCACCTCCTTAATCATCTATACCCGTTCTACGCAATTGCCACAAATTAGTTTCATTCCTTTCGAATTGACAAGTTCTGCCTCACTTTTCATTAACGCTTCTGCTAAGGAGCTATGATACAATAATGAGCGTGAAAGGGGCAGATACTTATGCAAAATATCGTACGCACGGCTCAACTCGTTGAGCGCTTCAAGCTTCAAGTCATTTCCGGGGAAGAAGGGCTTCACCGTCCTGTCGCCACACCGGACCTCAGTCGACCAGGACTCGTCCTCGCCGGCTACTATACACACTATGCGAAGAACCGTCTCCAAGTGCTCGGCAAGACGGAGCTCACGTTTTACGCGAGCCTGTCTGAAGAAAGCCGGCGCGAGCGTGCCAAAATTCTTTGCACGGAGTCGACACCGGGTATTCTCATCACGCGCGGCTTCGACATCCCGAAAGAAATCGAGGAAGAGGCCGAGTCAGCGAACGTTCCGCTCATGCGCACGAATGCGGTGACGACGTCGATCGAGTCACAGATCACAAACTTCCTTGAGATGGAACTCGCACCGATGACGGCGATGCACGGCGTCCTCGTCGACATTTACGGCGTCGGCGTCCTCATTAAAGGACAGAGCGGCGTCGGTAAATCTGAGACCGCGCTCGAGCTCGTCAAACGGGGCCACCGTCTCGTCGCCGACGACTCGGTCGAGATCCGGCAGACGGGCGACCAGCTGCTCGTCGGGTCGGCACCAAAACTGATTCGCCACTTGCTCGAGATTCGCGGGATCGGCATCATCGATGTGATGACGTTGTTCGGAGCGGGCGCCGTCCGTTCGCACAAAAAGATCAGCTTGATCATTAACCTCGAGAACTGGGACGCCGGCAAAGTGTATGACCGCGTCGGGCTCGACCATAACACGATGAAAATCATCGACAGTGAAGTACCGCTACTCACGATTCCGGTCCGTCCGGGACGTAACTTGGCCGTCATCGTCGAAGTCGCGGCGATGAACTATCGCTTACAAAACATGGGTATCAACACGGCGGAAGAGTTCGCCGAACGACTCGCCAACGCGATCCACGATAACGAAGGGGACATGGAATGATGGTGGAGCCGACGTTTGACCGCGTAGCGTTTGAGATCGGGTCGCTCCCGATCTATTGGTACGGCATGATCATCGCGTTCGGAGCGATGCTAGGCCTCGTCCTCGCCTTGTTCGAAGCGAAGCGACTCAATTATGATTCGGAGCGCATCGTCGACGTCATCATCTGGGCGATCCCGATCAGTATCGTCTTCGCCCGGATTTACTATGTCGTGTTCCAATGGGATTATTACAGCCAAAACCTCGGGCAGATCATCGATATCCGCCAAGGTGGAATCGCGATTCACGGGGCCATCTTCGGCGCCTTGCTCGTCGTCATCATCTACTCGATGCGTAAATCGATGTCGTTCTGGAAAGTGACCGACATCCTCGCGCCATCGCTCTTACTCGGTCAAGCGATCGGCCGGTGGGGCAACTTCATGAACCAAGAGGCGCACGGGTCTGAGACGACGAGCCGGTTTTTGAAAGAGACGTTATTGTTACCGGATTGGATCGTCAACCAGATGTATATCGACGGGGCGTACTACTTGCCGACGTTCTTGTTCGAGAGTGTCTGGAACATCCTCGGCGTCATCTTGCTCGTCGTTTGGCGCATGGTCGGCAATCCGCCGCGTGGCTATATCTTCTTGTCGTACCTCGTCTGGTACTCGATCGGTCGCTTCTACATCGAGGGACTCCGTACGGACAGCCTCATGGCCGGTGATCTACGGACGGCACAGCTCGTCTCGATCGCGATGATCGTGTTCGGGATCGTGATGATGGTATTGCGCCGGAAAGCGAAGCGGTACGATGACCCTTCTGAGAAAGGACTGTTTGATTGATGGATACGATTTTATTTGATTTAGATGGTACGTTGCTCGATACGAACCCGCTCATCCTTGCGAGTTTTCGGCATACGCTCGGATATTACTTCCCGAACGAGACGTATCGGGACGAAGATATCTTCCCGTTCATCGGACCGACGCTCGAGAAGTCGTTCAAAGCGCTCAATGAACCGGAATGGAGAGAGATGCAGGCGTTCTATCGTAGCTTTAACATCGCCATGCACGACGCGCTCGTCGCCGAATATCCTGGCGTGATCGAAGGACTGCATCGTCTGCACACCAAAGGCTATAAGATGGGCATCGTCACATCGAAAGGCCGGCCGGTCGTCGAACACGGACTTCGCTTGTTCAACATCGACCACTTGTTTGGCGTCGTCGTCACGGCTGACGACGTCGAAAACGAGAAACCGCACGCCGAGCCGGTCGAGCAGGCGCTGCGCGCGCTCGGTTCGACTCCGGAGCGGGCCGTCATGGTCGGGGACAACGATACGGACATCTTCAGCGGCAAAAACGCCGGCACGAAGACGGTCGCCGTCGGTTGGGCCTTGAAGGGTCGGGCGTTCTTAGAGACGCTCGAGCCTGACGTCATCATCGACTCGATGGAGCACTTCGAGACGTGGCTCGACGAGGTCACGGTCCATGCGTAAGACGGAACGGTATCATCTGGACGGGCCCAATCCGCTCTGGCAGATGTATCGGACGATCCGCTTCTTGCGCGTCTTTAAAAATACGACGGTCGTCCTCGTCGGTCGTTACTTCCCGTCCGTCAAGGCGAAGCGTTGGCTGTACCGGAACTTCCTCGGGATGAAGATCGGGGAGTATAGCGCCCTCGCCCTCATGGTGACGCCTGACGTCATGTTCCCGGAGCGGATCACGATCGGACGCAACACGGTCATCGGCTTCAACACGACGATCCTTTGTCACGAATACCTCGTCGACGAGTATCGGATCGGTGACGTCCGGATCGGTGACGACGTCTTGATCGGGGCAAACGTGACGATCTTACCGGGCATCACGATTGGGGACAAGGCGGTCATCGGAGCCGGCGCCGTCGTGCATCGCGATGTCTTGCCTGGTGAACGCGTCGTCGGCGCCAAACTACAAACCATCGACACGAAATAGACACAATTTAGTGCGAAATCATTTCCAGCTGTTCGATTGGTCTTCGTGTGAAAAATACTTGAGCGGTATCACTTTATTTGAAGGTGATGCCGTTTTTTTGTGTGGTGTCGCGAGGTGAGCCGTCATGTATATTTTTGTCGAAAAACAATTGTCAGACCTAGTAAAATATATTCATTATAGAAGGAATATAGTCCCGATTTTTTTAAACTTTTTCGGTTGCCCTCATGGATTGAGTGCGGTATTCTTAATCCTGCAACTAAAAAAAGATACTAGAGACGATGTGGAGGATTTAGAATATGGAAGCGAACTATGAAGCACTAATGACGCTACCCGAACCAGAATCTCCGCTTGCTGCGGAGCTCCACTACTATAGAGGTCGTCGAGCGTTACGAGAAGGTCGCCTAGATGAAGCGACTTTTTTCATGGCTGAAGCAACTGCTGCGGCAGCCCATCGCGTCGATTACCACAAACAGTACGCTGAACTGTTATTCGAAGTAGGGGAGGTCTACCACGCCAACGATGTGTGGAAACGGGTATTAGAACTCGACCAAACGGCGACCGAGGCACTTTATCACCTCGCGAGCAACTGCGCCTATATCTCACAGTATGAAGAAGCGGCCACGTATGCGAGCCGCTATCTTGAACAGGAAGCGCACGGTCGTTACGCGGAATCGGTCCAATCCCTTCTCGAACTGATCGAGCTTGAACAAGAGCTTGAGGACGAAGAAGAGGACGAGTTGATCACGTGGCACACCGAGGCGCAGCAACACATCGACAAAGGTCGGCTCTTCGCCGCCAAGTCGACGCTCGAGCGCTTGATCGATCAATATCCGACGTTTTGGCCGGCGTTCAACAATTTGGCCATCGTCCACTTTTACCTCGGCAACGACGAATCGGCGTTCGAGACGCTCGAGTACGTCCTCGACCAAAATCCGGGCAACTTGCATGCGATCTTGAACACGATTCTTCTATTACATGAGGCCGGACAGTCGGAAGCGGCGCTGCAACTGTCGGTCCCGCTCACACGCGTCCGTCCGATCCAATTTGAATTGCGCTACAAGCTCGCTACGACGCTAGCTCTCGTCGGCCAGTACGACCATGCCTACGAAGAACTGCGTCTATTGAAAGAACGCGGCTTCCGTGGCGACTCACTGTTCGGGCATTGGCTCAGCGTATCCGCCTACAAGACAGGACGTTCTGAAGAAGCGGCTACCTATTTGAACAGTGACGAGTTGAAACAGTTTGAAGAGAAAAATCCGTTCGACATTCGCGACAACCTCGAGTTCCGCTCGGCGCTCGTCCAAGGTCTGCGCCAAGAGGAAGACACGGCCCGCATCGAGATCATTCGGATCATCTCAAAGCTCGCCGATGACGAAGCGTTCGAGGCGCTCGCCTTGACGAACGGATTGACCGACAACGAGACGGTGATCTCGTTCGCCGAAAAGTGTCGCGCTGAAATTTGCGGTTCTCCGTTCACGGGCGACGCCCGGATCGAACGAGGATACGCCGCGCTCGTTCTCGCCGAAACAGAAGTGACGGAAGCAGAGCAGATGAGCCTCGACGGCGATTTCTATGAGCGCTTCTCGCGACTGCTGCTAGCGGGAGAAACGTTCGAAGACGTCACGACATCGGCCGCGGCGCTCGTCTGGATGTTTTACGCGAAACGCGAATCACTCCTGCTCGAGGAATGCGCTGATACGTTCGGCATCTCGGTCGACACGCTCACCGGGACGATCAAAGCGTTCAAGCAGACACTCGAGCAAGCATAAAGATAGACGATACCTCCCTAGGTTTCTTATACTGAAGTCAATCAATTTCATGCAGAGGTGGAATCACTATGACAGAAGAAAAAATCTATGACGTCATTATCATCGGGGCCGGCCCAGCCGGAATGACGGCGGCACTTTACGCGTCGCGTGCCAATTTGTCGACACTTATGATTGAACGAGGCATCCCAGGTGGACAGATGGCGAACACGGAAGATATCGAAAACTATCCAGGTTACGACAGCATTCTCGGTCCTGACCTATCTCAAAAAATGTTTGACCATTCGAAAGCGTTCGGTGCGGAGTACGCGTATGGCGATGTCCAAAGCATCTCGGACGAAACCGAATATAAAGTCGTCCACGCCCATAACCGTGACTACAAGGCACGCGCCATCATCCTCGCGTCAGGGGCGCAGTATAAAAAAATCGGCGTACCGGGCGAAGAAGAGCTCGGCGGCCGCGGTGTATCCTACTGTGCGGTCTGTGACGGTGCGTTCTTCAAAGGGAAAAACTTGTTCGTCATCGGCGGCGGCGACTCTGCTGTCGAAGAAGGCGTGTTCTTGACGCGCTTCGCGGACAAAGTGACGATCGTCCACCGTCGCGATGAGCTACGGGCTCAGAAGATCCTGCAAAAACGTGCGTTCGACAACCCGAAAGTCGACTTCATCTGGAACCACACGTTGAAAGAAATCGTGGAAGCAGACGGTAAAGTCGGCGGCGCCCGTCTCGTCAGCACGATCGACGGCACGGAGTCGGAGCATGAGATCGATGGCGTGTTCATCTACATCGGGATGAACCCGATCACTGGATTCGTCAAAGACCTCGGCATTTTGAACGAACAAGGCTATATCGTCACGAACGAAGCGATGGAGACGACGATCCCTGGGATCTTCGCAGCCGGAGACGTTCGCGACAAGACGCTCCGTCAAGTCGTCACAGCGACGAACGACGGGTCGATCGCCGCTCAAAACGCGCAACATTTCATCGAGGGTCTCCTCGAGAAATTACAAGAACAAAACGCGTGACCAAGGCAGAAGGGATTGCGGGCAACCGCAATCCCTTCTCTTTTTTTCGGGCGTTCGTTATACTGAGGATAGAAGAGAGCTGAACACACGGCTCGGTTGTCAAATTTAAGGGGGCGTCAGCGACATGGAAGACTTTAAAGGATTAGAAGAATTGATCATCATCAGCGGGATGAGTGGGGCTGGTAAATCGGTCGCAATGAATAGTTTTGAGGACCTCGGCTATTTTTGCGTCGATAACTTGCCGCCGGTTTTGTTGCCGCAGCTGATCGATGTCATCAGTTCGGTCCGTCCGAAGATCGCGGTCGCGATCGACACGCGCACGCCGGACTTCATCGATAGCTTGTTCATCGTCATCGATGATCTCGAACAAAAGAACGTGCACCCGCATCTGCTCTACCTCGACACACGGGACGAAGTGCTCGTCCGTCGTTATAAAGAGACGCGCCGGTCGCATCCTCTCGCCCCGGAAGACGCACCGCTCGTCGGCATCAAAATGGAGCGCTCGCTGCTCGAAGGGTTCCGTGACCGGGCCCACACGCTCTACGATACGAGCGACTTGAAGCCACAAATGCTCAAAGACCGGATCTTGCTCCAGTTCAACGAAGAGCGGATCCCGTTCACCGTCAACTTCATGTCGTTCGGCTTTAAGCACGGCGTGCCGCTCGACATCGACTTGTTGTTCGACGTCCGCTTCATCACGAACCCGTTCTACATCCCGGAGCTCAGGCCGCTCACTGGGCAGACGGAAGAAGTTCAAAATTACGTCATGTCGCATCCTGAGGCGCGAGCGTTTTATAAAAAAGTGATCGATATGCTCGAGTTCCTGTTGCCGCAATATAAGCGGGAAGGGAAAACGCAAGTTGTCGTCGCTTTCGGTTGTACGGGCGGGAAGCACCGTTCGATCACGTTCGCTGAAAAAGTATCGGCCCATTTCGCCGAGCGCTACAACGTCAAGACCGTCCATCGCGACCTCGTCCACGCGACGAAGGAGAAGTAAGATGAGACGCGAGAGAAAAGTTGTCGCAATCGGTGGCGGGACGGGTCTATCGACGCTCGTCCGTGGTCTCAAGCATTATCCGCTTGCAATCACGGCGATTGTCACGGTCGGGGATGACGGCGGCAGCTCGGGACGGCTCCGCGACGAGTTCCATATGCTACCGCCCGGAGATATCCGTAACGTCATCTTGGCGTTATCTGAAGTCGAGCCGCTCATGGACCGCATCTTACAGTATCGGTTCGACAGCGGTTACGGGCTCGAGGGGCATTCGCTCGGCAACTTGATGTTGACGGCGGCGACACATATTTGTGAAGGATCGTTCGTCAAGGCGATCGACGTACTGTCGCAACTTTTGAACGCCCAAGGGAAGGTCTTGCCGGTCACGGAGACGCTCATGACGCTCGCCGCTGAATTTGAGGACGGGACGATCGTCAAAGGCGAATCAAAGATCCCGCTCGTCGGAAAAGCGATCAAGCGCATGTTCTTGCTTGAAGAAGGCATCAAAGCAGCACCGGGTGTCGTCGAAGCGATTGAACAGGCGGATGTGATTGTCCTAGGTCCGGGAAGCCTGTATACGAGCATCATTCCGAACTTGTTGATCCCGGAAGTGCGCGACGCCATCGTCCGTGCCGGCGTCCCGATCGTCTATATTTGTAACGTCATGACGCAACCAGGTGAGACGCAAGGCTACGACGCGATGCGGCATTTGAAGTCGGTCGAGGCGTACCTCGGGAAGTCGACGGTCGATACGATCGTCGTCAACAACGAACCGATTGAAGATATTTATTTAGAGCGCTACCTCGAAGACGGATCGGAAGAAGTCCGGTTCGATCGGAAGAAGCTCCGCAACTATGGCACGAACGTGCTCGCCGGGGACATCGTCGACTATAACCGGGACTATATCCGTCACGATTCGGACGCGATTGCCGGGCTCGTCATGCAACGCGTGCTGCGGATCAAGAAACCACGCTCGTACCAGGAGCTTGAACTGAAATAGCAGGAATGGAAAGGAGGGGACCGAGATGAGCTTTGCCTCAGAGGTGAAAAAAGAACTGACGCAACTCGACGTCACCGATGCCGAGGCGAAAGCGGAATTGTCCGCGCTCGTCCGCATGAACGGTGTCATCTCGCTCGCTTTAGGACGGGGGATGACGCTTGACGTCTCGACCGAGAACGCCGCGATCGCGCGCCGCATCTACTCCCTCATGAAACGTCTGTACGACCATCACTTGGATCTGTTCGTCCGGAAGAAAATGCGGTTGAAGAAGAACAACGTCTACATCGTCCGTGTCTCGCAACGTGCCGAGACGATGCTCCGTGACTTAGAGATCCTCGGGGAGAACTATGAGATGATCCGGACACTCAACTCGGATATGACGCGCAACCAGAACCTGGCCCGCGCTTACTTGCGTGGTGCGTTCCTCGCCGGGGGATCGATCAACCATCCGAAGACGTCGTCGTATCATCTAGAGGTGTACAGTCTGTATGAGAACCATAACCAGGCGCTCCGTGACCTCGCCAACCGCTTCGGCTTGAACGCAAAGACGCTCGAGCGGAAAAAAGGACATATCCTCTACATCAAAGAGAGCGAGAAGATCTCCGACTTCCTTAAACTGATCGGGGCGACGCGCGGTATGCTCGATTTTGAGGACGCCCGCATCATCAAAGACATGCGCAACTCGGTCAATCGGCTCGTCAACTGTGAGACGGCGAACTTGAACAAGACGGTCGGGGCGGCGCTCCGGCAAGTCGAGAATATCAAGTATCTCGAACGGACGGTCGGGCTTGAAGTTTTACCGGTCAAGCTCCGTGAGATCGCCGAGCTTCGGGTCACCCATCAAGACGTGTCGCTCCAAGAACTCGGGGAGATGCTCGAGACGGGACCGATCTCGAAGTCGGGCATCAACCACCGGCTTCGCAAAATCGACCAGATTGCAGAGAAAGTTCGCAGCGGCGAAGAAATCGGGTCATCCTGACACCGGTTGCGCCAAAAGCATTCTTCCTATATAATTAGCAATTGTGTATAGGAATTTGAAATGTAAACTAAAGGAGCTTCAACATTATGTCGAATGCAAAGAAAAGACTCTCGCTCACGATTGACGCTGAGCTAGACCGGGTCATCACGGACCGGGCCAAAGAAATCGGGATTCCGAAAAGTGCGCTCGTGACATTCGCGACAAGCCTCTTCCTCAACCAGTTACGTGCTGAAGAGATGTTGTCGGGCGATACGAACGCGATTTACCAAGTTATCCGTAAAGACTATGAACTGCTCACGAGCGTTGATAATTTAAGCAAATGAGAAAAGGGCTGACCGCGGTCAGCCTTTTTTGGTTGCATCTGTGACAAAAATTTGGAATAGTGGAGTTACTGAATCGAAATGGAGGTCGAACGTATGGGGCAAATTATGCTCATCCTATTGTTACAACTACTTTACGTTCCGGTGCTGACGCTACGGACGATCATGCTCGTCAAAGGGAAAACGGTGATTGCGGGATTGTTTGGGACGCTCGAGACGCTCATCTATATCTTCGCGCTCGGCATCGTCTTCCAAGATTTGACGACGCTCGGGATGATTGTGTATGCGGTCGGGTTCGGTCTCGGTATTCTTCTCGGAGGCTTCGTCGAGCGGAAACTTGCGATCGGCTACAACATGATCCAAGTCCACACGCAAGAGTTTCCGGCCGAGCTCATCCAAAAGATGCGCGACAGCGGTTACGGTGTGACACATTACCAAGGACAAGGCCGGGACGGGGTCCGGTATCGCCTTGACGTCTTGGCGGCACGGACGCGGATGAAGGATTTGCGCCAAATGGTCGAAGAGTATGAGCCGAAGGCGTTCCTCGTCGCGTTCGACCCGGTCGACTTCAAAGGTGGATATATGTTGAAAGGGCTACGACGCCCGAAATGAACGGAAGGCTCACGAAAGTGGGTCTTTTTTTGTGGAGTGGGGAATAGACAGGGAAAGGAGATGAGTGCGTTGAAGCGAAAAGGGCGATGGGTGTTGGTGATCGGGTTACTGGTAGTCGGGGGAGGATTGCTCGCGATGTCTTTTTGGAAAACAGAATCGTCGCTACGCCCGCCACTGCCGACGGTCCGGGTCGGTTCAGTGACCGCCGAAGTGAGACAGTCGACGTTTTGTTGGTCCGATCAGGGACAAGGGGTATGTGAAGACCACGGGTTACCGGGAGCGGACGACCTGCAGCTCGTCCCGGTCAAACCGGGTGATGCGATCGACGTGACGTTCCACGCCGAGCCGTCGAACTTTTCATTCAATCAGATTGTCGACGGGGAACTCGTCCCGTCCGAGCAAGTCGTTCCCGATGAACCCGGCGTCTATTTGTTCGAGACGGGCGGGGACTGGGCACAAGGCGACAGCCGTTACGTGTTCGGCGTCGAGGTGGAGGAATAAAAGAGTTGACCTGTCCGTTACGGACGGCTTTAACATAAACGAGAAGGGGGAACGCCAATGATTCAAATCGGAAAAGTTGTCCATCTAACGGGGTTGTCAATTAAAGCGATAAAGTGGTATGAAGCGAAAGGGCTCGTCCAGCCGACTCGTTTAGACAATCAGTATCGGTTATACGGAATAGAAGAAATAAGACGCTTGAACGAAATCAAGTTATTGCGGCAAATAGGCATTTCGCTCGAACAGATTCAGACCGCAGGAAGTGTGAGCGAGTTACTTGAAGGCAGGCTTGATGAAGTCCAACGTGAAATCGAGGCGTTGCGACAAATCGAGCAACAAATCGAATGGATGCAAACAGGAGGGAATCAAATGAATGTTCGCTATGAGACATGGGAGCAACCTAAAGTTGTGAACGGGTACGTATCCGAACTCACAGCAATCTCGGTCGTATGGGAAAAACTAAATCCAGAGCTGACGACAAACGAGTCGTACGGTGTCTGTTTGCCGAAAGAAGAAGCTTATCTGGCAGGCATGACCGAACCCGTACATGGGAAGGGTGCCCGACAAGTCGAATTGTCGGCAGGACGTTACCTGGTCGCAACGGTCGAAGGGGGGATCCCGGCCATTCCATCGACGTACGATCAACTTTTGGCTTTGCCGGATGTGACGTTGCGTGATGCAGTCGATTTTGAGCGCTATATCCATGGGCAAGAAGGGGCCGATGATTTGATTGAGATTTGGTTACCGATCCAATAAAAAAAGCACCTTTCCCGAAGCTGGGAAAGGTGCTTTTGGTTTAACGTGTCATGACTTTATCGATGAGACCGTAGTTGCTCGCCTCTTCAGCTGACATGAAGTAGTCGCGCTCTGTGTCGCGCTCGATGACTTCAAGCGGCTGTCCTGTGTTGTCGGACATGATTTGGTTCAACTTCTCACGCATCTTGATGATTCGTTCAGCGTGGATTTTAATGTCCGACGCTTGACCTTGTGTTCCGCCGAGCGGTTGGTGGATCATGATCTCCGCGTTTGGAAGCGCGAAGCGTTTACCTTTTTCACCGGCTTGGAGCAAGAAGGCACCCATCGATGCGGCCATTCCGATACAGATTGTCGATACGTTCGGCTTGATGAAGTTCATCGTGTCGTAGATCGCCATTCCGGAAGTGATCGAGCCACCCGGGCTGTTGATGTAGAGTGAGATGTCCTTATCTGGGTCCTCAGCTGCAAGGAAAAGAAGCTGGGCGACGATCGAGTTGGCGACGTTGTCGTCGATCGCGCTTCCGAGAAGAATGATCCGGTCTTTAAGCAAGCGTGAGTAAATGTCATACGCGCGTTCCCCGCGACCTGTTTGTTCGATAACTGTTGGAATTAACATTGAATTTGCCTCCTTGTATGTATCGTGTAAACCTATCATAACCGTTATAGTCAATGTTGGTCAAACGATAGTCTTTGTTTCTCACATATTCCACCGTTCGACCAATTATAAACGACAAAAGAGGCCAGGCATCTGCCTGACCTCTTGATTTGATACACCCGGAGAGATTTGAACTCCCGACACCTGGCACCGGAAACCAGTGCTCTATCCCCTGAGCTACGGGTGCATGTTCTCTGACACGATTTATTATACAATTGTTTTTTTGAAAAAGCAATCCTGTTGTTATGTCTTTTTTTTGCAAGCGCGTTCGGCGACCATTCGTTACAATTAGAAGTGAGAGGGGTGTGACCGATGCAACGGCAAGAACAGCAACAACTGCAGAAGCTTCAGCTGACACAAGACATGGTCCGGCGTCTGCCGGTTCTTGAGGCGGACCGGGTCGCGCTCGAGTGGCAGCTCTCCCGGTTGGCTAAACGAAACGCGCACATCACAACGGGCGGTACGGTCGAATGGATTGCGGACGCGGCGGGCGGTTTTGAAGCACGGCTATTTGAACAGATTGACGAAGGAAGCGGGACCGAGGCCCAAAAACAGCTTCAAAAACAACTCGTCATGGCGCTCGACCATCGCGGGCTACTGCCGGAGACCGATGCCGTCCTCGCGAAGCGATTCGGTGTCGAGATGGCGGACGTCGATCTGGCCCGGCGCGCACTGTTATTTTTAGAGCCGACCGGGATCGGTGCGATTTCAGAACATGACTGCCAATACCGTCACGCAATCGAGCATGACGATCCACACGTGCTCGACGTATTCGAGGCGCTTGACGCAAAGGTCGAGCATATAGCGGACAAGCTCGGGATGACGACCGACGAATACGAGCGAATCAGCCGAATCGTCGCCACACTCCCGAGGACACCAATATTATATGAAGAAACCGAGCATATTCTGCCCGAACTCGAGGTCGTCGTTCAAGACGGGGAACTCATCACGACGTGGTTCAGCCCGATGATCGCCTTAGACGTCGGTTCGGACCGGGAGGCGAAGTGGTGGCAAGAGACGCTCGCGATGCGCGCAGAGACGCTCCGCTCCGTGTGGGCCGTCATCGAGCGACGCCAGGCAGACTGGCTCCATGGGCAGCTCGTCCTGCATCCGCTCACACGAAAAGAAGTCGCCATCGAGATCGGCAAGCATGAGTCCACGGTCGGCCGCGCGATTCAAGGCAAGTACGCCAAGACCGCGGGCGGCGTGATGGAGTGGCGTCACTTCTTCGTCCGCGCCACGTACCACGGCCAAGCCCCGTTCATGATTAAACGGGCGCTCGCCGAGCTGATCCAACAAGAGACGGCGCCTTTGAGCGACCAGGCGCTCACCGAGGAGCTGGCCCAGATTGGCTACACCGTGACGCGGCGGACGGTCGCGAATTATCGCGAGGCGCTAGGTTTTGGCAATTCGCGGGAGCGGGAAAGACAGTTATGGAAAGGGGAGACGTGACATGGTACTGACGTTATATCGCCGGGAGAACTGCTCGCTTTGTGAGGAGGCGCTCGTCATGCTCGAATGGCTACAGGAAGATTATCCGTTCGAGCTCGAGCAAATCGACATCACGGGTGACGCGTTGCTTGAAGAAAAATATTTATTTGAGATTCCCGTCGTTGTACATGAAGGAACCCTTATCAGTCAAGGGCGATACGATGATGAGAAAGTTGAAGAATTTGTTAAGTATACGCTTACATCGAAAAAAAACGTTTGAAGGGGTTGCCAGACGGTAAGGTGATTGGTAAGATGAACTCGTAGCGGTGGGACGTAAAAATAAAAGCGGGACAAATTTTGTCCACACTTTAAGTCGAGGGGGAATGAGCATGATCCAGCAACTGATTCAAGTTCAGAAGCAAATCGTCCCTGACCTGCTCGACACGCTCCGACATCGTTATGACATCTTACATTATGTCCGGCTCATGCAGCCAATCGGCCGCCGGACGTTGGCCACAAGCCTCGGGCTGACGGAACGAATCTTAAGACGAGAAGTCGACTTTTTGAAAGACCAAGGTCTTCTCACAGTCGCGACCCAAGGGATCTCACTTACAGAATCGGGCCGAAACGTTCTCAGAGACTTGCACGAGGTCATGGGAGAAATCCTAGGGATTTCACAAGTCGCACGAGTCCTCGAGCAAAAACTAGGCGTTCGCCAAGTCGTCATCGTACCGGGAGATTCGGACGAGACGTTCTGGGTCCAGCGAGATATCGGTCGGGCCGCCGTCACGCAACTAAAAGCGCGACTGGCACCTGACGACAATATCATCGCGGTCACAGGCGGGACGACGATGGCATCGGTTGCGGCAATGATGTCGCCCGATAAAAAAGAACGACCGATGCATTTCGTGCCGGCACGCGGCGGACTCGGCGAAACGCTCGAGTTACAGGCGAACACCGTCTGTTCTCGGATGGCGGACCGGGCCCACGCCGACTATCATTTACTCCACATTCCGGATGAGGTTTCACAAAAGACGTTTGAACGGATGGTGGAGGAACCAAGCATAAAAAATGTGCTGGAAATGATTAGAGCGGCTCGAATAGTGGTACATGGAATTGGTGAGGCCGAAACGATGGCAAAACGTCGTCACGCCACACCGGAGCATTTGCGGATGATCGAACGGCACGAAGCCGTCGCCGAAGCGTTCGGATATTATTTCAACGCAGAAGGCGAAATCGTTCATCGGGTCAAGACGGTCGGCATCCAATTAGAGGAGCTCGACGACATGGACACCGTCATCGCCGTCGCCGGAGGAAAGTCGAAGGCACAAGCGATTGCCGCATATGCGAAACATAGGCCGAACATCATCCTCGTCACAGACGAAGGTGCGGCCACAGAATTATTAAATCGTTATTAAAGAGTTGACCCCCGTTGGCTCTTCTAATAAATAGCTTCTACCCTAAGGAGGAAATTAACTATGGCAGTAAAAGTTGGTATTAACGGATTTGGACGTATTGGTCGCTTGGCATTCCGCGAGATCATCAAGAACGAAGGAGTCGAAGTTGTTGCAATCAACGACTTGACTGACACGAAGATGCTTGCTCACCTTCTCAAATATGACACGACACAAGGTCGTTTCGACGGAGAAGTTGAAGTACACGACGGTCATTTCCTCGTAAACGGCGAGAAAGTCGTTACACTTGCTAACCGTAACCCAGAAGAACTTCCATGGGGCGAGCTCGGTGTTGACATCGTCCTCGAATGTACTGGATTCTTCACAGACAAAGAAAAAGCGGAGCTTCATTTGAAAGCTGGCGCGAAAAAAGTTGTGATCTCGGCTCCGGCTACAGGTGACATGAAGACAGTCGTTTACAACACGAACCACGAAATCCTTGACGGTTCTGAGACAGTAATCTCTGGTGCTTCTTGTACAACAAACTGCTTGGCGCCAATGGCGAAAGTTCTCCAAGATCAGTTCGGAATCATCGAAGGTCTCATGACAACAATCCACGCTTACACTGGCGACCAAAACACGCTCGACGCTCCACACCCTAAAGGTGACTTCCGTCGTGCACGTGCGGCAGCAGCGAACATCGTACCGAACACAACTGGTGCGGCTAAAGCGATCGGCCTTGTTATCCCAGCACTTCAAGGTAAACTTGATGGCGCAGCACAACGTGTACCAGTTGCAACTGGTTCATTGACTGAGCTCGTAACAGTTCTCGAGAAAACAGTTTCTGTTGACGAAATCAACGCAGCAATGAAAAAAGCAGCGAACGAGTCATTCGGTTACACTGAAGACGAAATCGTATCTTCTGACATCGTCGGAATCACTTACGGTTCACTCTTCGATGCGACACAAACGAAAGTCATGACAGTCGGCGACAAGCAACTTGTTAAAACAGTTGCATGGTACGACAACGAAATGTCATACACTGCACAATTGGTTCGCACACTCAAGCACTTTGCTGAAATCGCGAAGTAAGTTCGTGAACTAAATAGAACCAAATAGGAGCGGAAACAAGAGATTGTTCTCCGCTCTATTTATGAAATTGACACGCACGACATATGGAGGCGAAGGTTTATGAACAAAAAGTCTATTCGTGACATCGATGTAAAAGGGAAGCGCGTCTTTTGCCGCGTTGACTTCAACGTTCCACTTAAAGATGGCGTCATTCAAGATGAAACTCGGATTCAAGCAGCTCTCCCGACGATCAAGTTTTTGATCGACGGTGGCGCGAAAGTGATTTTGGCGAGCCACCTCGGCCGTCCAAAAGGCGAGAAAAATCCTGAGTTCTCACTTGCACCAGTTGCAAAACGTCTCGCTGAACTTCTCGGCAAAGACGTACAACTCGTAGAAGAGGCGTATGGCCCTGTCGCAGAAGAAGCTGTTTCAAAACTTGGTGAAGGCGACGTCGTCGTTCTCGAAAACGTCCGTTTCTACCCTGGTGAAACGAAAAATGATCCAGAACTTGCTAAAGGCTTTGCGGCGCTCGCTGACGTCTTTGTCAACGATGCGTTCGGTGCGGCTCACCGTGCCCACGCTTCGACAGAAGGGATCGCACAAAACGTCGACACGGCAGTTTCTGGTTTATTGATGGAGAAAGAACTTGAAGTGCTCGGCAAGGCACTCTTGAACCCGGATCGTCCGTTCACGGCAATCATCGGCGGTTCAAAAGTAGCGGATAAGATTGGGGTCATCGACCACCTTCTTGACATCGTTGACACACTCATCATCGGTGGCGGACTCTCGTACACGTTCTCGAAAGCACTCGGGCACGAAGTCGGAACGTCACTCCTTGAAGAAGACAAGCTCGACCTCGCTCGTCAGTTCATGAAAAAAGCAGAAGACAAAGGCGTGAAGTTCTTGATGCCGGTCGACTGTGTGATTGCGAAAGAATTCGGCGAAGAAACATACGTCGGACCAGTCGATATCGACTCGATCCCTGCGGATCACATGGGTCTCGACATCGGACCGAAGACGGTCGAAATTTACGCGGAAGCGATTCGCGAATCGAAACTTGTCGTTTGGAACGGACCGATGGGCGTATTCGAACTCGATAAATACGCTAACGGAACGAAAGGTGTCGCTCAAGCACTCGCAGACAGCGACGCGTATTCAATCATCGGTGGTGGCGACTCAGCCGCGGCAGCAGCCAAATTCGGCCTCGCTGACAAGATGAGTCACATCTCAACTGGTGGCGGCGCTTCACTCGAATTCATGGAAGGCAAGAAACTTCCAGGCGTCGAAGCGTTGAACGACAAGTAAAACTGAGGAGGATTATCGATGCGTAAACCGATTATTGCAGGTAACTGGAAAATGAATAAAACACTCTCGGAAGCGGTCGCTTTCGTAGAGGAAGTTAAAAACAATATCCCGTCAACGGACAAAGTTGACGCGGCGATTGGTGCACCAGCAGTATTCTTGGCCCCAATGGTAGAAGCGGCTAAAGGATCGAACTTAAAGCTTAGTGCGCAAAACATGTACGACAAAGACAGCGGGGCATACACAGGTGAAACGAGCCCGGCGATGATCGCCAACCTCGGCGTCACTTACGTCATCCTTGGACACTCGGAGCGCCGTGAGTACTTCGGCGAGTCAGATGCGTTCATCAACAGCAAAACGAAAAAAGCGTTCGAACACGGTCTTACGCCAATCGTTTGTGTCGGTGAAACACTTGACGAGCGCGAAGGCGGCAAGTTCGAAGAAGTCATCAAGACGCAAGTCGAAGGTGGCCTCGCCGATCTTTCAGCTGACCAAGTCAAACAACTCGTCATCGCGTACGAGCCAGTTTGGGCAATCGGTACTGGCAAATCAGCGGACGAAGCAGACGCGCAAAGCTCATGCAAATACGTTCGCGACGTTGTAAAAGGCCTTTACGGTGAAGACGTGGCGGCTGCGGTTCGCATCCAATACGGCGGTTCAGTCAAACCTGAGAACATCAAGGAGTATATGGCTCAAGAAGACATCGACGGCGCACTCGTCGGCGGTGCTTCACTCGAAGCTGCTTCGTTCCTCAAGTTGTTGGAGGCGATTTAAATGGCAAGACCTGTCGCCCTTATCATCTTAGATGGTTTCGGTATGCGGAACGAAACGTTCGGTAATGCGGTCGCTGCGGCGAACAAACCGAACTTCGACCGTTTCTGGGAGCAGTATCCACACACGCTTTTAAACGCGCAAGGTGAGTACGTCGGTCTCCCGGAAGGTCAGATGGGCAACTCGGAAGTCGGTCACTTAAATATCGGTGCCGGCCGAGTCGTCTATCAGTCACTTTCACGCGTCAACAACTCCATCAAAGACCGGTCGCTCTTCGACCGTCAAGCAATGAACCATTTGGCTGGACATGTGAAGAAGTATGATTCAAGTCTCCACATCATGGGACTCGTCTCAGACGGCGGGATTCACTCGCACATTCAACATATGTTCGCCATCGTCGAGTTCGCGAAACTCCACGGCATTGAAAAAGTATTCATTCACGCTTTCACGGACGGCCGTGACTGTGATCCGAAATCAGGTGCAAGCTTCCTCGAACAGACGGAAGCGAAGCTCGCTGAACTCGGTGTCGGTCAAGTCGCTAGTGTGTCTGGACGTTACTATGCCATGGACCGCGACAACCGTTGGGAGCGCGTCGAGAAAGTTTACGACGTCCTCGTCAACGCGAAAGGCGAAGTCGGAACGAATGCGGTCGACGTGCTTAAGCAATCGTACGCAGACGGTTTGACAGATGAGTTCGTCTTGCCGACGGTCATCGAGAAAGACGGTCAACCGGTCGCGACGATCAAAGACAACGACGCGATCATGTTCTTCAACTTCCGTCCGGACCGGGCGATCGAACTCGCGAAAGTGTTCAAAGAGAAGACAGGCTTCAAAGGATTCGAGCTCTCGAGCGCGCATCCGGAGAACGTCTTGCTCGTCTCGATGACGAAATTCTCGGATGAGATCGATACGGATATCGTCTTCCCGCCGGAAGATTTGAAAAACACGCTCGGCGAAACACTCGCCGCGCAAGGGTACAAACAGCTCCGCGCCGCGGAAACTGAGAAATACCCGCACGTCACGTTCTTCTTGAACGGACAACAAGAAACACCGTTCGAAGGTGAAGATCGCTTCCTCGTCCCGTCGCCGAAAGTAGCGACGTACGACTTGAAACCGGAAATGAGCGCATACGAGCTCACAGAAGGTCTTCTCGAGCGAATCGAATCAGACACGTACGACGCGTACATCATCAACTACGCGAACCCGGACATGGTCGGTCATTCCGGCATGCTCGAACCGACGAAAAAAGCGGTCGAAGTCGTCGACGAATGCCTCGGTAAAGTGGTGGACGCACTACTCGCCAAAGGCGGCGCGGCGATCATCACGGCGGACCACGGGAACGCTGACCTTGTCACGAACCCGGACGGCTCACCGATGACGGCCCATACGACTGAACCAGTACCATGTATCGTCACGAAGCCAGGCGTTGAACTGAAACCAGTTATGAAAGGTTCGCTTTGCGACCTCGCGCCAACACTCTTACACCTTCTTGGTGGAGAGCAACCGGCTGAAATGACCGGTACGTCAATCGTTACGAAGTAACATTAACTTTCCAAACAAAAAGGAGCGATTTTTATGTCAATGATCACAGAAATTTACGCACGCGAAATTTTGGATTCACGCGGTAACCCAACAATCGAAGTAGAAGTATTCACAGAAGACGGCGGCTTCGGTCGTGCCCTCGTCCCATCAGGCGCATCAACTGGTGAGCACGAAGCAGTCGAGCTTCGCGATGGCGACAAGTCACGTTACCTTGGTAAAGGCGTACTCAAAGCCGTTGCTAACGTAAACGACACAATCGCACCTGAACTCATCGGCTACGATGTTTTCGACCAAAACGCACTCGATGCGAAAATGATCGAGCTCGACGGTACGAAAAACAAAGGTAAACTCGGCGCAAACGCGATCCTTGGTGTCTCAATGGCAGCAGCACACGCGGCAGCAGACGAGCTCGGCCTTCCACTTTACACGTACCTCGGTGGATTCAACGCGAAGACGCTTCCAACTCCAATGATGAACATCATCAACGGTGGTTCGCACGCTGACAACAACGTTGACTTCCAAGAGTTCATGATCATGCCTGTAGGCGCGCCAACGTTCCGTGAAGCGCTCCGCATGGGTGCAGAAGTATTCCACGCCCTCAAATCAGTTCTTTCTGGTATGGGTCTTAACACAGCTGTCGGCGACGAAGGTGGTTTCGCACCAAACCTTAAGTCGAACGAAGAAGCGATCACAGTTATCCTTGAAGCGATCGAAAAAGCTGGTTACAAAGCTGGCGAAGACATCTACCTCGCAATGGACGTTGCATCGTCTGAGTTCTACGACAAGTCGACTGGCAAGTACGAACTCGCTGGCGAAGGCAAGTCAATGACGACTGCTGAGCTTGTAGACTTCTACGCTGAGCTCGTTGACAAGTACCCAATCATCTCAATCGAAGACGGTTGCGACGAAAACGACTGGGACGGCTTCAAATTGCTTACTGACAAAATCGGTCACAAAGTTCAGCTCGTTGGGGATGACCTCTTCGTAACGAACACTGAGAAACTTGCTGAAGGTATCGAAAAAGGCATCTCGAACTCGATCCTCATCAAAGTTAACCAAATCGGTACGCTCACAGAAACATTCGACGCGATCGAAATGGCTAAAAAAGCTGGCTACACAGCAGTTATCTCGCACCGTTCTGGTGAAACAGAAGATGCGACAATCGCTGATATCGCAGTTGCGACAAACGCTGGTCAAATCAAAACAGGTTCACTTTCACGTACAGACCGTATCGCGAAGTACAACCAACTTCTCCGCATCGAAGACATGCTCGGCGATGTAGCGAAATACGACGGCATCAAGTCGTTCTACAACCTCAAAAACCTCAAAAAATAATTGATGATTGTTTCAGGTCCGCCTTATGGCGGGCCTGTTTTTTTGTGGAGGGGGGAGAAGGCGTTCATCAGACGGCGGGACGCTTTCCTGGGGTGATGCGGATGCCTCCGCAGCGCCTTCGCGCTTTACGGGGTCATCCTTGCATCACTCTCCCCAAGGAGTCGCCCACCGTCTGATTTCCGTCCGAGCGGCACCGTGACTCTTGCAGGAAAGCAATCGCGCGGAGACCCCGCAAGCGCGTAAGCGCGAGGAGGCTCCGTGGATTGCCTGCAGAAAGCATCGGTGCCGCCAAGACGGAGCGCATATCCCTTCGCATTTCCGGGAATAGACTAGTGTAGGTAAAAGGAGGCGTTCGTCATGATGATCAGCGGCTTTCTCCTTCTTCTCATTGCGCTCGGTGTCGGCGGGTGGTTCCTGTATAAGTATATGGACGATCGGAAATGGTCGTGACGCATGTCACGGCCGTTTTTTACGTGCGTGAAAGTCGAATTTTTGGGTATAATCATCTACATAATGAAAAAAGGAGATACGTTCATGAAACGTGTACGCAAAGCCATCATCCCAGCCGCCGGGCTCGGCACGCGCTTCTTGCCGGCGACGAAGGCGATGCCAAAAGAGATGCTCCCGATCGTCAACAAGCCGACGATCCAGTTCATCGTCGAGGAGGCGGTCGCCTCAGGCATCGAGGACATCATCATCGTGACCGGGAAGAACAAACGTGCCATCGAGGACCATTTCGACCGGGCCATCGAGCTCGAACAAAACCTCGAGTCGAAAGGGAAGACGGAGCTGCTTGAGTCGGTCCGCCACTCGTCAAACCTCGCCAACATCCATTACATACGCCAACAGGAGCCGAAAGGACTTGGCCACGCGATTTGGTGTGCCCGCAAGTTCATCGGTGACGAACCGTTCGCCGTCCTTTTGGGCGATGATATCATCGAGGCGGAAGTGCCGGCGACACGCCAGCTCATCGAGCAGTACGAGATACATGAACGCTCGATCATCGGGGTCCAACGTGTCCCGTATGAAATGACGAATCGATATGGTATAATTGACCCGCTTGCCGTCGAAGGGAAGCTCATCCCGGTGCGGACGTTCGTTGAGAAACCGCCCGCCGGGGAAGCGCCCTCGAACCTCGCCATCCTCGGCCGCTACATTTTGACGCCTGACGTCTTTGAGGCGTTATCGGCCCAAGAGGTCGGTACCGGGGGCGAGATCCAATTGACGGACGCCATCGCGCGCTTGAACGAGGCGCAGACGGTGTTCGCCTACGAATTTGACGGCCGTCGCTTTGATGTCGGGGAACCGATCGGCTTTATCGAGGCGACGATTGCCTATGCGTTATGCGACCCAGATTTAAAAACCAACGTCCATCAGCTCTTGAAACGGTTCGTGGACGAACTCGAACAACAGTAAGGTGTGTTATTTTTGAAAACAATGTTAATGGTGTGTCAAAACTATTATCCGGAGATCGGCAGCGCCGGCAACCGGATGCAAAATATTACGCATCTCATGAAAGAACGCGGCTACGAGGTCGAGGTCATCACGGCCGCGCCGTCGTATCCGAACTTCAACTTGTATAAAGACGACCGGTTCTGGAACGACGTGGAGCTGAACAACCAACCGTTCATCAAGCGGTTGATCACAAAACAGCGGAAGCATACGTCGAACATGTTGAGCCGGCTCGCCTTGTTCCTCGAACAGATGATCAAAGGTGTCGCCGCCGTCAGAGCACTCGATACGAAACCGGATGTCGTCTTCGCGACGACCCCGTCTTTTTTTATGGCGTTCGTCGGGGTGTATGCGAAGCGAAAACATGGCGTCCCGTTCGTACTCGACGTCCGTGACCTGTGGCCGGAGTCGGTCAAAGGTGTCGGTGTGTTCAAGTACGACTGGATGCTCACGCCCGCGTTTTGGTTCGAGAAACGTCTCTACAAGTCGGCCGATGCGATCATCATCAACTCGGAAGGCTTCCGCAGCTATTTGCGCCAACGTGGTGTCGACAACGGCATGATCCACTATATGCCGAACTCGATCCGTGTGAGCGAGCGCAACTTGGAGCGGACCGTTCCCGAAGACGACCGGATGGAGATTTTATACGCCGGCAACATGGGGCTTGCCCAAGACGTGTCGCTGTTGCTTGAACTCGCGGAGCGGTTCCGCGACGAGCCACGCGTCCACTTCAAGCTGATCGGCTACGGTTACCGGAAGAACGAATTGAAAGCAACGATTAAAGCCCGCGGATTCAAGAACTTCCTCTTCCTCGAGGCGATGCCACGGACGGAGGCGTTCCAAGCGATCAAAAATGCCGACGTCGCGTTCGTCAGCTTGATCGACCAAGACGTGTTCGACACGGTCATCCCGGGTAAATTAATCGATTATATGGCGGTCGGTAAACCGATCGTCGCTGCGGTGTCAGGCCATGCGGCGAATGTCATCGAAGCGGCGGAAGTCGGCTACGTGTCACGGAAGCGTGACATCGACGAGATTGAACAGTCACTCCGGACATTGCTTGATCGTCCGGACCTGCGCGATAAGTTCGGGGCGAACGGCATCCGTTACGTGAAAGACAACCTGTGCTGGGAAAACAATATACACGTCCTCGATGACGTGATCGACAAGTTAATGATGGAGGAACAACGATGAAGGTATGTATGTTTGTTTGGAACCACTTTACGAATGACGCCCGTGTCCTTCGCGAATGCTCGGCGCTCGCCGAGGCGGGGTACGAGGTCGATTTGATCGCCTTGCAAGACCCTAAAAACAAAGAGCTTCCGGCCGAAGAGATGCGCCCCGAAGGTTTCCGTGTCATCCGTGTGAAACGTCAGCCGTCGATTCTCGTCAACGGGATGAAGGCGTTGAAATCAGTCCGGACGTGGGTGTCGAAGAAGAAGACGCGCCAACTCGGGGCTGGACTCGTCGGGGCGGGATTAGTCATCCTCGCGCCACTGACGATGCTCGGTCTCGGCGCGGCAGCGGGTGCGATTTTGCTCCCGCCGGTCCGTAAAAACATCGTCAACGCGAGCGCGATGCTCGAGATGGTGTTCGCCTCGACGAAAAAGTCGTACGACTTCTATCACGCGAACGACTTGAACACGCTCCCGCAGGCGTTGATCGCCGGCAAACTCGTCAATAAAGGCAAGATCGTCTACGACTCGCATGAGGTTCAGACCGACCGGACCGGTTACGGCTACATCCAAAGTAACCTTGAGGGCTGGTTGTTGCCATACGTCGACTCGATGATGGTCGAGAACCATACTCGTGCGGCGCACAACGAAGAGTTGTACGGTTTCTATCCGTACGTGCTCCATAACTATCCGTTCTACCGTCCGCTCGACTTCTCGCTCCGGAAGGACTTGCACGCCTTGCTCGACTTGCCGCAAGACGAGAAGATCTTGCTCTATCAAGGCGGCGTCCAAGCGGGACGCGGTCTCGAACAACTCGTCTTGGCGGCGAAAGACTTTAAAGAAGGCACGCTCGTCATGATCGGCGACGGGAAATTGAAGCCGGTCATCAAACAGATGATCGAGGACGAAGGCGTCAGTGACCGCGTCAAGATGATTGATAAAGTACCGGTCGAGGCGTTACCGTACTACACGATGAACGCATATCTCGGTTTCCAGGTCTTGAACAACGTCTGCTTCAACCACTACTCGGCGTCATCGAACAAGCTGTTCGAATACTTGATGGCCGAAGTGCCGGTCGTGTCGTGTGACTTCCCTGAGATCGAACGTGTCGTCGCCGGCAACGACGTCGGTGTCGTCGTCGACTCGCATGACCCGAAATCGATTGCGGAAGGCGTCAACCGCCTGCTCGAAGATCAAGAACTTTACGCCCGTGTCAAAGAGAACACGAAGACGGCGCGCGAGAAATATAACTGGGATTTGGAAAAAGAGGCACTCTTGAACGTCTACGAAAACGTCGCAGACCGCAAGTTGCCGATTATGAAAGACGGTGCGCCAAAGCCAGTACAACATTAAGACTGCGGCTTTTGCCGCGGTCTTTTTTATATGCAAAATGGAAAGGGGATTTTTTATGAAACGTCAGCAACAACATCTTTTGCGTCAACAAGTTTGGCAAAAACTTCAATCGATCTCGTTAAAGGACATCGCCTGGATCATCGCCGGGTCGTTCATCCTCGCTTTCGGGGTCAACTATTTCACCGTCCCGAACGACTTCTCTGAAGGTGGCCTGCTCGGGGTCACGATCATCTTGTATTACGTGTTCGGTTGGGACCTCGGCTTCACGTCAATCATCGGGAACGGTCTATTGTTTATCGTCGGCTATAAGTTGCTCGACCGCCGAACGATGATCTATTCCGTCGTCGCCGTCGTCTCGACGTCGCTCTTCCTCAGCTTGACCCATAACTGGGGCAGTCCGGCCGAGGATAAACTGCTCGCGGCGGTTTATGCCGGGATCTTGATCGGTGTCGGCATCGGCATGGTGCTCCGTGTCGGTGGGACGACCGGGGGCGGTGTCATCATCGCCCGGCTCATGGAACGCTATCTGCACTTGAGCGTCGCCGTGTCGATGTTCATTATCGATGCGATCGTCGTCGGGGCGTCGGGCTTCTTCCTCGGGGAACAAGTCGTGCTCTATACGCTCATCGCCATCATCATCGGCTCGTGGGTCATCGACCTCGTCGCCGAAGGGTTGAACATCCGGAAAGCCGTCACGATCATTAGCGACAAGCACGAAGAGCTCGCCGCCGTCTTGACGGAGACGCTCGGCCGCTCGGCGACGATCATCCACGGTCACGGCCATTATTCGAAGCAAGATAAGAACATGTTGTACATGATCGTCGACAAGCGCCAAGTCGGTCCGCTCAAGAAAATCGTCGAAGTGACCGACCCGCGTGCGTTCGTCGTCATCCACCAAGTGAAAGAAGTGATCGGGGAAGGGTTCAGCTACCCATCCCGTTAATTTGAAAGCTGGCGTTTTTATCACAACTTCTATATAATAAGAAGCGTGTAAAAAGAAGGAGGAACTGACTATTATGCAAACGATCGCTACAATCAGCCTGCTCGTCGTGGCTGTTTTATTGATTGTCGTCGTACTGCTCATGTCAGGTCGGTCGCAAGGTCTTGGGGCGATTGCAGGTGGCGCGGAGCAGTTGTTCGGCCGCCAGAAAGCACGCGGCTTTGACGCTGTTTTGAACCGAACTGCAGCTGTACTAGGCACATTGTTTTTCATTTTAGGATTACTAGTCGCATCACTATGATGAAAGGCTGATCGTTCTCGGTTTTTACGTGAGGCGGTCAGCTTTTGTTTTTTTGCATTATTTTTTGGGAATAATGGAATGTATGAGGAGTTGACTTGGACGATGAAAGTGAGTGCACCGAAACCGTTCTTCTTCGAAGGCGGACCACGTGCCGTGTTAATGTTGCATGGCTTTACAGGATCGAGCGCGGACGTCCGCATGCTCGGTCGTTTCCTACAAAAAGAAGGCTACACGTGCATGGGACCCCAGTACCGGGGACATGGCGTCCCACCAGAAGAGTTGCTCGAATTTGGACCGAACGACTGGTGGCAGGACGTCCAAGACGCCTACCACGCGTTGAAAGACAAAGGTTACGCCGAGATCGCCGTCTGCGGCCTATCGCTCGGTGGCGTCATGTCGCTCCGTCTCGCTTCAGAAGCGAGCGTCAAAGGTGTCGTGCCGATGTGCGCACCGACTGAAATCGATGCCGAGGACCGATTGTATAAAGGAGTCCAGGCGTACGCCCGAGAATATAAATCAAGGGAAGACAAATCGACCGAACAAATCGAACGGGAGATGGCGGACTTCAAACCGATGCCGACACTCACCGATTTACGTGCGTTCGTCGAGGAGACGACGTCTCGGCTCGAAGATATCTTCGTCCCGGCGCTCGTCATCCAAGGAGCGAAAGACCGCATGGTCGATCCTCAATCTGCACACGAAATCTACGAGGCGATCAACGCGTTCCAAAAAGAACTGCTCATGTACGAGCATTCGGGACACGTGATCACCCTCGACAAAGAAAAAGAGAAACTGCACCAGGACGTGCTCGATTTTCTCGAAACGTTAGACTGGTCAGTGTGAAAAAGGAGGTGTCACGTTGAATTTACGTGACCAACTACTAGAGATCATCCAGTCAAGCGACAAAGCGCTGACTGTAGACCAATTGACCGAGCGTCTCGCGCTCGAGTCGACGGATGCCTTTAAAGAGCTCATCCGCACCTTGAACGAACTTGAAGCGGAAGGCTTGATCGGCCGGACGCGGACGAACCGTTACGGCACGCTCGCCGTGCTCGGCCAAGCGGCCGGGATCATCTCGATCCACCAACGCGGCTTCGGCTTCTTGTCGGTCGAAGGCGAGACAGAAGACGTGTTCTTGCCACCGGACCAATTGAAAGACGTCTATCACGGCGATACGATCCTCGTCAAAAAACGCGAGGACAACCGCGGCAAGACAGAAGGCGTGTTGCTCAAAGTATTGAAGCGCGGCCTATCTGAATTTGTCGGGACGTACACGCTTCCGAGCGGCCGCCTCGACCAGTTCGCCTTCATTGAACCGGACGACAAACGCATCAACTTCTGGCCAATCGTCAACACGGATAAATCGCTCGGTGCCGTCGAAGGACACAAAGTCGTCGTCCGCATCACGAAGTATCCGGATGGACGTTTCGCCGGAGCGTGTGACGTCGTCCGTATCATCGGACATAAGAACGACCCTGGCGTCGACATCTTGTCGATCGTCTACAAGCACGGCATCCCGACGGAGTTCCCGGAAGACGTCATCGACCAAGCGAACGCCGTGCCGGAAGAGGCGGACGAGAAAGACTTCATCGGCCGTGTCGACCTGCGTAACGAGACGATTTTCACGATCGACGGCGAAGACGCCAAAGACTTGGACGATGCCGTCCACGTCAAGAAACTGAACAACGGCAACTATGAGCTCGGTGTCCACATCGCCGACGTGTCACACTACGTGAAGGAAGGCTCACCGCTCGACGTCGAGGCGTTCGAGCGCGGGACGAGTGTGTATCTCGTCGACCGCGTCATCCCGATGTTGCCGCACCGCTTGTCGAACGGGATCTGTTCGCTCAACCCGCACGTCAACCGCCTGACGCTCAGCTGTGTCATGGAGATCTCGCCGCAAAACGGGAAAGTCGTCAGCCATGAGCTGTTCCCGAGTGTCATCAAGACGACGGAGCGGATGACGTATACGAACGTCCGTGAAATCATCGAACGTGACGACGAGGAGACGCTCGCGCGCTACGAGCCGTACATCGGTGAATTCGACCTCATGGCCGAACTCGCGGAAGTTCTTCGGTCGCGCCGTAACTCGCGCGGTGCCATCAACTTCGACTTCGCCGAGGCGAAAGTCATCGTCGATACGGAAGGGAAAGCAGCCGATATCGTCTTGCGCCCACGCTCGGTCGCCGAGAAGTTGATTGAAGAGTTCATGCTCGCGGCCAACGAGACGGTCGCCGAACACTTCCACAAGATGGACGTCCCGTTCATCTATCGTGTGCACGATAACCCGAAATCAGACAAGCTCGATTTCTTCTTCGACTTCGTCGCCAACTTCGGCGTGCATATCGAACGGTTCAAAGGCCAAAAAGTCGAACCGAAGACGCTTCAGAAGATCTTGAAAGCGATCGAAGGGCAGCCGGAAGAGCCGGTCATCAGCACGATCATGTTGCGCTCGATGCAACAGGCGAAGTATGACGATGTCTCGCTCGGTCACTTCGGTCTTGCGACCGATTTCTATACGCACTTCACGTCGCCGATCCGTCGTTACCCTGACTTGATCGTCCACCGTCTCATGCGGACGTACGCCTTCAACCAGGACTTATCGGACAAGACGATCGCCAAGTACGAGGAACGTCTCAGTTCGATCGCCGAACAGACGTCGAGACGCGAACGTCGCTCGGTCGATGCTGAACGGGAGACGCAAGCGCTCAAGAAAGCCGAGTACATGGAGTCACGTCTCGGTGAAGAGTTCGACGGTGTCGTCAGCGGCATCACGAACTTCGGGATGTTCATCGAGCTCCCGAACACAATCGAAGGGCTCGTCCGTCTGCAAACGATGGATGATTACTACCACTTCGACGAGTCACAGCTCATGTTGCTCGGTGAGCGGACGAAACGTCAGTTCCGGATTGGTGACTCGGTCCGAGTCAAAGTCGACGCCGTCAACCTAGACGAGCGCACGATCGACTTCACGGTCGTCGGTATGCCGAAACGGGAACAGACGCGTCGTCGTCAACCGACGACGATCAAAGCGACGGAAGGTCGTCCGAAGAAAGACGATAAGCGCGGTGGACGCGGCCGTGACGACAAACGTCCGAAACGCGGCAAGCCTGGACAACCGGGAAAACCGGGTCAAGCGGGCAAGCCGAGTAAGCCGGGCGAGAAGCCGAAATCGTCGCAAGGACGTTCGGCGCTCGATCTGAAGAAACAAGACGGTCAAAAACGAACAGGCGACGCGAAACGCGGAGCGAAGAAACGTCGCTGACGGGAGGGGGAGACCCCTTCCGTAATTTGATATAAAGGACTGAGTAATATGGCCAAGAAGAAAGATTCGAACGCGCTCGCGCAAAACCGAAAAGCGTCTTTCGATTATGCGATCGAAGATACGATTGAAGCCGGCATGGTGTTGACCGGGACCGAGATTAAATCGGTGCGCCAGTCGAAAATCAACATCGCCGACGCGTATGTCCGCTTTGACGGTGGCGAGGCAACGCTTCACAACTGTCATATCAGCCCGTTCGAGCAAGGGAACCGGTTCAATCACGAGCCGCTCCGTATCCGAAAGCTATTGTTGCATAAAAAACAAATCAACCAGCTCATCGGCGCACAAGGCCGGGACGGGTATACGATCATCCCGCTCAAAGTGTATCTCAAGAACGGCTTCGCTAAATGTCTCCTCGGCATCGGGCGCGGGAAGAAGAAGTATGACAAGCGCGATGACTTGAAGAAGAAAGACGCGAAGCGTGACGTCGACCGGGCACTCCGGGACCGGCAAAAATACTGACAGCGAGACCTGATTGTGGTATAGTAGTGATAGTACCAATTACCACCTCGGGGACGTTATGGATTCGACGGGGGTAGGTCGGTCGTATGTGGCGTGTCGAGGGGTCGGCCTCGTTAAAACGCAAACGCCTATAACTGGCAAAACTAACACACAACTCGCAGCAGCCTAAGTGCCCTGCGGATCCTGACATCCATCGCTTGTGTGGATGATTATCAGGGTCTCAAACTAAGCAAGCTACGCTTCAACCTCGCCGTCTGAGGGCGCGAAGAAGAGATGAATCAGACTGGATGCGACAACGCCTGTTTATCGGCAGTGTCACATCGAGATCCAATAGATAAACTACACACGTAGAAGCATGCGTTACGATGCCTTCGGACGCGGGTTCGACTCCCGCCGTCTCCATTTTTAAGCAGTCTACAATGACTGGAATCAATGACTTTTAATGAAGACCTTCTAATTTCATTGAGATTAGAAGGTCTTTGATTTTAATGGAGCTATTAAATTAAAGCAGGTGAAAAGAATGGGAAAATATCAATTAGATCATAAAAGTAAAGTGGCTGCTGCCAAGTATCAAGACGGTAAAAAACCAGCTGTTTCGAATAAAAAAGAGAAGCTTAATCAGATTCGAGAAGCATATTTGCAGAAGAAAAACGACAAGAAAGCTTAACTGACTTCAAGTGTTCTACCGTAAGAAGTTGAAATACATTAAGAGGGTCATCCGTGCGTATTTTATGCATGGGTGGCCCTCTTCTTATTTCTCCATTTGCTAATCAGATTCGATTTGATTCTCACCACAAGTTAAACAAATCGGCATCAATAGAATCACTTCTGGCTTAGAATATGAATATTCTGAGTGCGGTTATAAGCTCTCAGATGATGAGTGTGCTCAACCGCATGAGTCATCCACGACAGTATCATATTTAGACTTGATCGATAAACTACACACGAAGAAGCATGCGTTAACGATGCTTCAGGACGCGGGTTCGACTTTCGCCATCTTCATTCTTTAAGGAAAGACCTTTATGCAGTCTTTCTTTTTTTATGGTGAGTATTTTTTAATTATATATTGGAAAATAACCAAGCATACTATAATGTAAAGGTGACAATTGTAAATTTTATGAATATGAATTTAATTGATTTTAAGGAGTGAGATTGATTGTTTGAAAAAAGTGAATTAATAGGGAATCAAAATAATAATCCAGACAATATAAATGAAAGTCCTGTTAAGGATAAGTTTTACATTAATGATGAGGATCAAAAAATATTATTTCATTTTGAAACCCTTCTCCCTGATACTTCTTCTAACAATACAATTTATATGCATACATTAGACTGGGCTTTGAATAATAAAGATATAAAAAATCTAGCAATAACAGGAACTTATGGGTCAGGTAAAAGTAGTGTTTTAAAGTCTTTTTGGAGTAATTTCAATGGGAAGAAGAAAGTGCTAGAAATTTCAGCTGCGACATTCATTGATATGGAAGAACTTGATTTAAAAGAAGGTAGTCTAAATAATACCATCACTCAAAATAAAGTAGTTAACATGTTGGAACACAATATTATGCAGCAGATGTTTTATAAAGTAAAACCTCAAAGAATCCCAGACTCTAGATTTAATAGAATACAGTCTAAGAGTGTCTTTCAAACTATCATTGATTTTATAATTATATTTATTGCCTTATTTGTTACTTTTTTGTCTCTTAAATATGAACTTTACATTGATTTGTACAAAAATATTACTAATTTCGGATTAAATACTACACAGACTCTCTATTTAATATTATTTTTACTTTTTACATTGTTTACAATCTATCGAATAATAACAGTTACAAAGAGTTTTAAAATTAAATCGTTAGGAGTAGGAAAATCAAGTATAGAATTGAACACTGAAGGGACCAATACTGTTTTTAATAAATACTTAGATGAAATAATATATTTTTTCAAAAAAAATGATTACAGTATTGTCGTATTTGAAGATTTAGATAGGTTTGATAATCTAAATATTTTTGAAAGACTAAGGGGATTGAACCAACTTTTAAACCAATCGGAAGAATTAAACGAAAAATCGATAGTGTTTATATATGCTTTAAAAGATGATATTTTTTCATCAAACGATCGCATTGAAGAAATTCAAAATAGAACTAAATTTTTTGACTTTATAATTCCTATGGTGAAAATAATGCATTCATCAAATTCAGAAAGTATTCTTCTTAACAAGCTTGATAATTTTCTTAAACACGAGGAATCTGATTCAGATGGAATTTCAAAAAAACTAATTACAGATGTCTCGTTTTTTATTAGTGATATGAGAGTGCTCAAAAATATTTGTAACGAATATTTGATATTTAGGAGCGCACTCAACAATTCTGGTATAGTACAAAACAAACTGTTTGCCATAATTGTATATAAAAATATTTATCCTAAGGATTACTCAGAATTACTATATACTAAAGGGAATTTAGTAAATGTTTTCAAATCCAAAAATATAATTTCAAAAAAAATCTTAGAAATAAAAAAGGCAGAGGTACAAAAGAAAACTAAATTACTTTATGAGATTGAAAATGAATTTTTAGATGAATTAGACGAGTTAGCAATGGTTTATCTAAGAAAAGTAGAATTTTTAAATACATCTAATGAGATACAGCTAAATAATAAAATATTTAAAATGTCTTCTAAAAGTGAAATGATAGAATTTATGAACTTAGTTCAACAATTAGATCCTCTCTCTGAGCAGAATATAAGAAATAGACAAAATGGTATGAATTTACCTTTAAAAAAATTCCTAACTGCAAATGGAAAAGCAATTAGTATCCAAAAGAGAATAGAATTTATTAAGTCTAAAAATGATTCCGTAGTTGATGAGTTGAATGCCTCTATCGATAAACTTCAACGAGAAATGAAAGAAATCTATTCTTACTCTTTTTCTGAGTTTTTAAGACATACTCCAATTGATGAAGTAAAAGAAATCGAAATGATCCTCAAAGATATGGAACTTCTCAATGTATTACTTCTTCAAGGGTGGATTGATGAGAACTATGAGGAATATGTTACTTATTTTTATGAAGGTGCGATGAGTCTGGAAGATTTAGAGTTTTTAAAGAAAGTGAGACTTAACCAGAAAGCTAATTTCAATTTCGGGTTAAAGTATGTTAACGAAGTTCAAAAGAAATTAGAAAAAGAGCATTTTGAAACAGAAACTATTTTAAATTTCCATTTGTTTTCTTATCTTTTGAAAAGAAATATCAACGAAGAAGTGTTAATGAAAAAACAATTCTTTTTAGAGTTTTTATCAAATAATTTGGTAACAAACAAAGTGGTTAGAGAATTTATAATAGGTTTCATAGATTACTGTGATACTGAAGATTTATTAAATGAAGAAAAGATATTTTTAAATGAATTGGCATCTTTAAACTATAAATTATGGACTTCAATTGAAAGTGAATTACAATCTAAAACAAAAACAAAACAATTTTTCTTGAAACTGTTTGATAATATTCCTACCGATTTGATTGTTAAGATGGATTATAATGATAATATTAAAAACTTTATAGAAGAAGATGCAGACTTTTTATTTTGGTGGGAAGGGTCTGAAAGTTTTAGTAATGAAAATAAAATTAAATTGAGTGAACTGTTAAGCGGTTTAAATGTAAAGTTTACGACGCTTAATTCTCGTAACAATTCTGAACTATTGATTGAGTCCCTTATAGAAGCAAATGCCTATGAAATAACTAGTAGTATTATTCAAACTTTTGTCACCCATGCTGAAAATTCTAGTTCAAATATTGATTATAAGAGTATAATTTTTCATCCCTCGGAGAATCTTCGAGAACGAATTGAAGAAAATATAAATCAATTTGTAGAAGATGTACTTTTAATTCATGAAACGTACGTAGAAGAAGAGGAACAAGTCATTAAACTTCTAAACAACGATAAAATATTTAATGGGTTAAAAATTAATATTTTAGAAAAATGGAACGGACAGATTACTCTATTAGACTCGCTCGAGGTCGATTTAGAGATATACTTAAAAATTATCGAGTTGAAAAGAATTAAGAACTCATGGGAAAATTTTTTTCACTTTTATACGAATGTAGGCGACCATAAATATCAGTATTATATGGATGAGTTTATCGATTCTCTTGATAATCCAGATAGACTCTCAGATACATTTAATCTCTTTATTCAAGACTTAGGACAAAAGAAATTGAAACCTTCTGAAGAAAACGGCCTAAACAATTTGTTAATTGCTATTGCTAACTCTAATATTTTTTCTATTTATCAATTAACAACATTTTTAAATGATTTATTGCATAATCTTCAGAATGAAACAGTTAAATCAACTTTTAATTTGTTAGTAAAGAGTAATTTACTTCCTTGGAATGTGGATTACTATAACTTCTTCAAAACAAATGATGAGCCTACTGTAGGCGAACGATATCTAATTAATTTTGTTGATGACAATTTTGTTGATAAAGTCATATCATTAGAAGAAGATTTAAATTTATTTGCTAAGATCATTGAATCTTCAGACATTGATTTAAAGATTAAATTAGAACTATTATTTACCTCTTTGGAAAATGGAAGGGTTTTGAACTCTACTATTATTTTCTGGTATTTGAATGAATTCAGAAAAACTGATTTTTCTTTTGAAGATTTCAATTTGCAATATACCGATATTGAAAATCTTCTCACTGTGTCGGAATTATCTCAAGAGGATAGAGCACTAATATTTATGGCAATATTAGAGTCTAATATCTTCGAGAAAGAATCTTTAATAGAAGCTTTAAAAGCAATGCCAAAGCCTTTTTCTGAACTAACCATTATTCGCAATAGAAATATTGTATTTAAAAATAATGAGATAGTATTGAACTTAATGAATATGTTATCTGAGAGAAAGTTAATTGCTAGTTTCAAAGTTTTGGATTCAGATATAGTAGTAAATAGCAAAAATAAGTTTTCCTAATTTTTGTGACTGTTGCATTATCTCTATACTAAAAAATTAAGAAACAGTTTAATTTGCCCGGAAAACTTTTGTCGTCACTTTAAGAGTAGCTGTATGGTTTGAACATTTGAAGCTACTTAAAAGAAAAAATGACATCATCATTTTATTCGACTTGATGAAAAAAGTTGAAATTCAAAATGGACTACAAAGACATAAAACGAGTCGAACCTCACTGATCAGGTTCGACTCGTTTTCAGTTATTGAATCCTCACCACAAGTTAAATAAATCCGCAACAATTGCATCACTGCCATCTTGGAACATGAACAAGCCGAGTGCAATCAACAAACCTCCGATGACGAGTGTCCCGAACCGCATCAGTCCGTTCGTGTTCTTTTTGAATAGGCCGCGAATCACGAGCCAGCCACCGATCAACAGCATCAAGAAATACCAAAATCCCATAGCCATTCCTCCTCCGAATGTAGTTGGCTTTAGTTTACATATATTTTCCAATGCATACTGTAGGGCGCGCGACTGATTTAACCTCAGTCCAAGACGGGTACATAACTTCTATGTGCAAAATTAAAGGGAGTGTGACCACTATGCGGAAAACTATCGTCATCGCGGGCGCGAGCGGCTATATCGGCTCGAACGTGATGAATCATTTAAAAGAAGAATATGACATCATCGCTTTGTCGCGCTCGACGAAGAACAAGGAAGACGAGGCCCATATCACGTGGCGGTCGTGCGATTTGTTCTCGTATGAACAGACGCGTGAAGCGTGCGAGGGAGCGGACTATGCGATGTTCCTCGTCCACTCGATGATCCCGGACGGCGGGCTGACGCAGGCGACGTTCGAGGACATGGACGCGCTCATCGCTGATAACTTCGCCCGGGCAGTGAGCGCGAACGATATCGAGCAGATTGTCTATTTGAGCGGCATCATTCCAAAAGAGTCGAAGACGTTGTCACGGCACTTGAAGAGCCGGCTCGAGGTCGAACGCATCCTCGGCGGGCAAGGTGTCCCGGTGACGACGATCCGGGCTGGGCTCATCATCGGTCCGGAAGGGTCGTCGTTTCCGATTCTCGCGAAACTCGTCAAACGACTCCCGGTCATGATCCTCCCGAACTGGACGAAGACGGAGACACATCCGATCGACCTGCGTGAAGCGGTCCAAGCGCTCATCTCGGTCGTCGGGGCCGAATCGTTGTACGACCATCATATCGACATCGGTGGTCCGGAAGTGATGACGTATCGGAAGATGATCGAAGATACGGCTGACGTCATGGGCAAGCGTCGCGTCATGATCGACTTCCCGTTCCCGACGATCAAGCTGTCACGGCTTTGGGTCATGGCTGTCACCGGTGAGCCGAAAGACACCGTCTATCCGCTCGTCGAGAGCATGGATCACGCCATGGTCGCCAAAGACACGGACGGCGTCAAACAAGGCGAGATCCCGTTCAAGGAAGCGGTCGAGCACGCGCTCGAGGAAGAAGAGAAACAGATGTCGGGCGGCGGCAAGAAGAAAAAAGCGCCGCAACAGTATACGGTCCGTTCGATTCAACGTTTCGGTCTGCCAGACGATAAATCAGCGGCTTGGATGGCCGACGAATATTTCGAATGGCTCGGGCGGGTCGCGTATCCGCTCATCCAGACGACGAAAGAACAGGATGATTGGGAGATCGCGCTTTTGCGCCCGTCACTCGTCGCACTCCATCTGTCGCTTGAAGATGCGGCGACGGACGACATGGCATCGTTCGAGATCGACGGGGGACTGTTCGCGAAGCTGACCGAGGAAGATAAGACCGGTCGCCTCGAATTCAGGCGGCTCCCGGACTCGGACGAGGGACTCATCGCCATTCATGAGTTCGTACCGGCGCTGCCGTGGTGGTTCTATACGAAGACGCAGGCGAAAGCCCACCTCGTCGTCATGTGGCTGTTCGGCCGTCACGTCCGTCTGCTTGGGGAAGATGCGGACGAGGGCGACCAAGTCGTCGAAGCACCGACCAATTAACAAAGACGTGTCCATCGCGTGATGGATACGTCTTTTTGTTTTGTCGATTATGTAAACGTTTCTTCTGTGACGTTTACAAGAAGCGGTGACAGGCGTACACTGAACTTGTTTTCGAACGAATGGAAAGAAGGAATGCAAGATGGACAATTTAATGAGTAAGCGCGAGGCGTGGCAAAAAGACATCTCGGCCGGGATCACCGTCGGGGTCGTCGCCGTTCCGCTCGCGATGGCGTTCGCGATCGCCTCGGGCGTCGGACCGGTGTATGGACTCTATACCGCCATCATCGCCGGCATCCTCGTCAGCCTGTTCGGCGGCTCGACGTTCCAAATCGCTGGACCGACCGGCGCCTTCATCCCGATCGTCTCAGGGGTCATGCTGGTGCATGGCTACGAAGGGTTGCTCGTGACGACGTTTCTCGCCGGGATTTTGCTGTTCCTTATGAGCGTGCTCCGCGTCGGCCGGCTCATCCGCTTCATGCCGCGCGCCGTCACGATCGGCTTTACAGCGGGTATCGCCGTCGTCATCTTCGTCGACCAGCTCGATGAACTGTTCGGCATCACGTTCGAGAAGGCGCCGCACTTCCATGAGAACGTCCTACAGCTCGTCACGTCACTGCCGGAGGCGAGTCTCTGGCCGATCGGCATCGCCGCCATCGGCTTCTTGACGCTCTGGCTCGTCCCGAAACTGCCCGTCAAGTTACCGCTCCTCTTGATGGCGATGCTCGTGCCGACATTCGTCAGTCTCGTCATCCCTGGCGAAGTCGCGACGATCGGCAGCGCCTACGGAGGTATCCCGAGCGGACTGCCTGACTTCAACTGGCTCACGATCGACCTCGACTTGATCGCGACACTGCTCCCATCGGCGTTCGCCATCGCCTTCCTCGGGGCGCTCGAGTCGCTATTGTCAGGTGCGGTCGCGGACGGCATGGCCGGCACGAAGATGAACCCGGACAAGGAACTGTTCGGGCAAGGGCTCGCCAACGTCGTCGTCCCGTTCTTCGGCGGCATCCCGGCGACGGGTGCGATCGCCCGGACGGCGACGAACATCCAAGCAGGGGCCGTCAGCCGCCGCTCCGGTGTCATCCACGGGTTGACGGTGCTCCTCGCCGTGCTCGTCTTGGCACCACTCGCGAGCTATGTCCCGCTCGCCGCACTCGCGCCGATCTTGATGCGCGTCGCTTGGAACATGTCGGAGCGGCACCACGTCTTCGAGATGCTCAAACATCGCTCCGCCGAGTCACTCGTCTTGCTCGTCACGCTCGGCCTGACCGTCTTCGTCGACCTCGTCGTTGCCGTCGAGGTCGGGGTCATCTGTGCGCTCGCCTTGTTCGCGAAACGGATGGCCGATACGATCGACGTCCGCGAACAGACGGAACGTTACGTGACGCGCGACGGCCAAGTCGTCTTCAGCGTCGAAGGGCCGCTCTTCTTCGGGGCGATCGAGATGTTCGAGCACGTCCTGCAACAGATCCATAACGAGCCCGACGTGTTCATCTTCAACTTCCACCGCTGCCCGGTCATCGATGTGACGGCGGTCGAAGAAGTTCGCCGCGTCGTCCGGGAACTAAAAGCGGCCGACCGTCGTGTCGTTTTCGCCCATCTGTCAGAACCCGTGCGACAGACGCTCGACCACTACGGCGTCCTCGACGGGATTGCGACGTTCGAGACGACGCAAGACGCGATTGACGCGTCTTAACGGACCGACAAGATGTGACTGAACGGGATGCGGCGCACGTCCGTATCGAACAGCTCGACTTCGCGTTCGGCGTAATAAATGGCATGGACGTAACCACGTACGGAGCGGGCAATGCCATCCTCAAACAACGTCAGCTCGACTTGATCACCTTCCCGGATGGCGCGTTCGAGCTCGGTCTGCCACATGTAGAGCAATTGCTCATCGATATCGGGTAATTCAATCTTTTGGACGTGGGCGTAATATTTCTTCAGGAGTGCCACGTGCTCGGGCATGAGGAACGGGATCCATTTCAATTCACCGCGGTCTTTGTAGCGGGTTTGGCTCATGACGGTTCACCTCCTTGTTTATGTCCGCCGATCAGGCGTTGCCGCGTACGGAGCGGGCTGTCTTTCAGTAGACTCGAGGCCGGACGGATCGTGCCGCGGCCGAACCGGACGTTCAATTGATCGACGAGGTCGAGGAAGTCGAACCGGCGCGCCCGGGCCCACTCGTCCTCGAACAACGACAGCTGGACGTGATCGCTCCGCGGCTCGAGCTTGCCGAGTGCGACCGAGACGTAACGGACCGCCTCCGTCTCGTCCCACGCCTCGAGAAACAGCTGGAACAACATTGGTAAAAACTCACGCTCGTCCGCCGTGAAGCGGGCGAGCTTTTTTTGTTTGCTGAAGCCGCGCCGCTCGCTCGTCCGAGTGTAGCGGACACCGAGATGGATGCTGCCGCCGACGAGTCCCGACTGCCGCGTCCGCATCCCGACCTCGACGGCGATTGCCTGCAAGACGAGTCGGATCGAACTTTCCGTCGTATAGTCTTTCATGAGCGTGATGCCGTGGCCAATCGTCCGGGGCCGTTGGCGTTTCGCCCCGAACAGCGAACTCGCCGGCAAGATCGTCGGCGACTCGTCGATGCCCCAGGCGTGATGCCACAGCTCGGCGCCGATGACACCGAACTTATCGTGCAACACGTCGAGCGGATAACGGGCCAGGTCGCCGATCGTGTCGATGCCGAGCCGATGGAGATGGACCGCCATCTTCGCCCCGACGCCCCACATCTTCTCGATCGGCGCCGGATGGATCAATCGTTCGACGTCGTGGAGGGCACAACTGGCGACACCGGTCTTTTTGCCATGCAAGTCGAGGACGAGTTTGGCGAGGACGTTGTTCGGTCCGATCCCAATCGTGACCGGGACGCCGGTGTAGCGGAAGACAGTCGAGCGAATGAGGCGGGCGACGTGGTCATCGTTCCCGAACAAGCGCTCCGTCCCCGTCAAGTCGACGAGCGTTTCATCGACCGAGTAGACGCGGATCGCCTCAGGCGGTGCGAACTGGTGCAGGATGTGGACGATTTGCACCGATACGTTCAAGTAATGGCTCATCCGGGCCTCGGCGTAGAGGACATGCCGTCGTTCATGCCACGGCAGACGGTCGATGTGAAAGCGCCGGGAGCCAGTCTTGATGCCGAGTCGTTTCAGCGGCGGGGTCGCGGCGAGGACGAGGGCGCCGCTGTCCTGTAAGTTCGACAAGACGACGAGCTTCGTCTTGTACGGGTTCAAGTGACGGGCTGCACACTCGCAGCTGGCATAAAATGAGACGCTATCGACACAGAAGATTCGCCGGCGCATGATTCTATCCCCTTTTAACGAACAAACGTTCTGTTTTTCTTATCGTATCACGGTCTCAAACCGTCTCAAATAGCAAAATGAAAATAAACTTGTGAATGTATTTTGAAATTTACCCAAATTTTATAGGAATTTCACAATTTAAAAACCATCTTTTAGGAAGATTTCGTAAAAAAGTCTCCGAAACGAGTAGATTTTCGCTATAATAGACGGGTATGGATTTGACAATGACTGTGAACTAAATGGAGGCTACAACGTGATTCAGTTTGTAAAGCAATTGACGAACGACCAGAGCCGACGCTTGAAAGGCTATCAACGCCGCGTCGACCGGATCAATCAATTAGAGACAACGATGCAGGCGCTCTCTGACGATGAGATGCGCACATATACCGAAACATTGAAAGCAAAAATCGCCGACGGCGCCAAAGTCGATGACATCGCCGAGGAAGCGTTCGCCCTCGTCCGTGAGGCGGCGGTGCGTGTCTTGGGCATGCGTCACTATGACGTCCAGCTCATCGGCGGGTTCGCCCTCCTCGAAGGGAACATTTCCGAGATGCCGACCGGGGAAGGGAAAACGCTCGTCGCCGCGCTCCCGAGTTACGTCATAGCACTCGAAGGCAAAGGCGTCCACGTCATCACCGTCAACGAATATCTCGCGACGCGTGACGCGAACCAAATCGGGCAGATCCACGATTTCCTTGGTCTCTCGGTCGGGTTGAACGTTCCTGAGATGGAACAGAGCGACAAGCACGCTGCGTACCAGGCCGACATTACATACGGCGTCGGGACCGAGTTCGGGTTCGACTACTTGCGCGATCACTTGGTCGGGTCACCGGAAGAGCGCGTCCAGCGCCCGTTCCACTTCGCCATCATCGACGAAGTCGACAGCATCTTGATCGACGAGGCGAAGACGCCGCTCATCATCGCGCAAAAAGACCGCTCGCACATCCGCTTGAAGGAGTTGGCGCAACGTGTCGTCACCGAGCTCGACGAGGCGGACTACGAAGTCGACCTCGAATCGAAATCGACGGCGCTCACTGACTCCGGAATCTTGAAAATCGAAGACATGTTCGCGGTCGACAACTTGTTCAGCGCCGAGCATCAAGTGCTCTATCACTACCTCGTCCAAGCGCTCCGGGCGAACGTCTTGTTCGAACTCGACGTCGACTATATCGTCAAAGAAGACAAGATCGAGCTCATCGACTTGTTCACGGGACGGATCATGGAAGGGCGCAGTCTGTCGGAAGGGCTCCATCAGGCGCTCGAGGCGAAAGAAGGCGTCACGATCACCGAGGAGAACAAGACGACGGCCGAGATTACGATTCAGCATTATTTCCGGATGTATCCGCTCATCGGCGGTATGACCGGGACGGCCCAGACGTCTCGCCAAGAGTTTTTGAAGACGTACAACATGGACGTCGTCCAAGTGCCGACGAACCGGCCGCGGTTGCGCGAAGACCACCCGGACCGCATCTTTATGACGGTCGACCAAAAATATGCGGCCGTGACCGACAAAGTCGTCGAACTGCATGAGACGGGACGCCCGGTGTTGATCGGCACGACGTCGATCGCCCAGTCCGAGGCCATCAGTAAACACTTGTCGAACAAGCGGATCGAGCACGAGGTGTTGAACGCGAAGACGGTCACGCAAGAAGCGGGCATCATCGCCGACGCCGGACGCTTCGGCAAAGTGACGATCGCGACGAACATGGCCGGTCGCGGGACCGATATCATGCTTGACGCGAAATCGAAAGAAGCGGGGGGCTTGTTCGTCATCGGGACGGAACGCCATGAGTCGCAACGTGTCGACAACCAGCTCCGTGGCCGTTCAGGACGTCAAGGCGATCCCGGCGCGACGCAGTTCTTCGTCTCGCTCGAAGATGAGATCGTCAAACGGTACGCAATCCAAAAACTTGAGCGCATCGAGAAGAAACTGAAGCCGAACGAGCATGGCGAAGTGTTATCGAAAGACGCGGCTGACGTCATCGAGTACGCGCAGACGACGATCGAAGGACTCGGCGTCTCGATTCGGGACTACTTGTTTAAGCTCGACGACGTCTTGAACGAACAACGGAAAATCATCTACACGATCCGCGATCAGGCGGTCAACGCCGACGCTGCGGCGATCACGAACAACGTGCTCGGTATGATGCGTCTCGCTTTAGCGAACAGTATCGACATGCACGTCTCGGACGAACTCGTCCCAGAAGAATGGCCGCTCGACGAGTTAAAGACAGACCTTGTCTACTTGACGACGCGCGAGCCGGTCTGGTCAGATGAGATCGCCGATTCGTTGGAATTGAAGGCAGAGCTTGCGCCGTGGATTGACGATCTTGTCGAGACGGCCGAGGCTCGTCTTCAAGCCGAGGAAGTCGTCACGTTCGTCAAAGAATCACTGTTACGGGCGTTGGACGGGAAATGGACGGACCACCTCACGACGATGAGCGGATTAAAAGAAGGCATCGGACTCCGCAGTTATGGGCAGGAAGACCCGAGTCGTCAGTTCGGTAAAGAAGGATTTGAGATCTTCGAACAGACGTATGTCAATATTGCCCGTGAAGTGACGACGGAAGTATGTCAGCTCGACCGCTATTTCGTCACGCAATCGGAGGAGGAGTAATATGTTAGGATTTCGTAAACGTAAACAGATCGATACAGGGAAGACTGAGACAGGGCGTCAACTGACGCTCGTGATCGACAGCGACATGGGGATTCCGAAAGAAGACGAGTACATGTTCCGCTATCATGCGAAGCGGCTGCCCGCGCTCCTCGACAACCAACTGTCGATCGAGCTGTTGCACGCAGAAAACTTAATGGACGGCCTGTCACTCGTCGCCTTGTTCCGGAACACGCTCCCGAGCTCGTTCGAAGTCAATGAATTGCCGGTTCTCCTCTTGAACAAAGACAATGTCCCGCTCGGACGGAAAGTATTGAGCCGTGTCGACCTTCCGAGCTTCGAGCCGTGGACGAGCAAACCGGTCTATTTGGACTTTTTTGCAGATGAACTGTTCGGCGAGTTTGAAGCGGAAGAACTGACGTCGATGCGACTCGTCTTCCAAATGAATCCGATCGATCCGTTACAGATGCTTCTAGATGAGGAAGTCGAACAATTTTCGAACACGGCGTGGCAACAGCTTCGTCGCACGAACGTGTCGACACCGCCCGTCGGCGAGAATGAGTTCAATTTAATGCTCGTCTCGGTCGAAACAAGTGAGACGAACGTCACGGCGACGTTGCTTCTCCGTAACGGCTATGAGCATGAACTGAACGTTGAACAGTTACCGCTCGAACTAGTGAGCAGGGACGAAGCGATCGCGAACACGACGATTCGCTTGAGCGAGCCGGTCCAAGGCAAACACGCCTATCCGGTCTCGGTCGTCTTTGAAGACGTCACAGCGGACGGTCCGTTCACGGTCCGCATCAAACAATAAGGAAAAGCCCAGGTTCTCTAAAACACGGAGATTCTGGGCTTTTGTCATGGACATCAAGATCCGGTCGGCCTATTCACCATAGACTAGTAAAAAGATTACGACATCCATCTCAGCCCACCACTTCCTCCGCAAAAGACTCATTTCCGAAATTGCGCCAAATCTCCTGCGAGACGGTCGAAGGCGTTCACCCGATTCGGCTCGCAATGGACAGGATGGCCATCCTGAATTCAAGATTTTAGGTGTTCTGATATGATAAAACAAGCTTTCATGTTCACTTTCGTGTGCTGTATTTAATTTTATAAGTTATCTTACAAAAAAAAATATGGTAGCGCTTACAAGCGGGTGGTATATTGAAAATGGTGAGACCAATTTGATTCAAAAGGGGAAACAAACATGAAAACTGCTCTGAAATGGACAATCGCGACCGCACTCGTATTGCCTTCGACGTTACCGCTACAAGCACCGAACGTCTTGGCGGCGTCGGACGAAGACCTCGTCAAACTTCGATTTTTAGAGACGACCGACCTACATACAAACATTACGAATTATGACTATTTCCAAGACAAGGCAGATGAGACGATCGGGCTCACGAAGACAGCGACGCTGATCAAAGCGCACCGGGCACAGGCGGGGGCGGCGAACACGTTCTTGTTCGATAACGGGGATACGATTCAAGGGACACCGTTCGGAGACTACATCCGCGAATTGCATCAACAAAATCCGGGCACGTTCGAGCACCCGATGTACAAGGCGATGGCTTCGCTCGACTATGACGCGGTCACGCTCGGTAACCACGAGTTCAACTTCGGGCTTGAATTTTTATATGACGCGATGGAAGGGTCGAAAGGCAAACTTCGTTTCGTGAACTCGAACGTCAAGGATTTAGAGGGGAATCCGATCGTATCGAAGTTCAACGTTGACGGACAAGAGGTCCAAATCATCGAACGAACGGTCACGGACACGGACGGGGAGACGCATACGATCAAAGTCGGCGTGTTCGGTGTCGTACCACCGAAAATCATGTCGTGGGATTCGGGGAACCTCCAAGGCCGTGTGACGGCGGATGATATCATCCCGTCGGCGCGTGAAGCGGTCAGCAAGTTGAAAGACCGAGGGGCGGACGTCGTCGTCGCGCTCGCGCACTCAGGTATCGGGGAGAGTGCGGCGCTCGCCGACGCCCAACTCGACAGCGAAGAGAACGTCGGCTACGCGCTCACGAAAATCGACGGGCTCGACATAGTCATGACGGGGCATCAACACGGTCGCTTCCCGGATGCGAAAGGCATGTTCGCCTCGTTCCCGAACGTAGACAATGAGAAGGGGCTCATCAACGGCAAACCGGTCGTCATGGCGAACAACCAAGGGAAAGACCTCGGCGTCATCGACTTCGAGCTCGAGAAAGTCGACGGCAAGTGGCAAATTCTCGACGCGTCGGCGAAACTCGACACGGTCACGGCGAGCACGCCGGTCGATGCCGAAACACACGCACTGATCGACACGGAGCACCGGGCGACGATCGACTACATCAATCGTTCCGTCGGTGAGATTCAAGACGACATTCAAAGCTACTTCGCGCTTGTCCGCGACGACGCGTCGGTCCAGTTCGTGACGAACGCACAACAATGGTACGTCGAGAAAGAGCTCGAGACGAATCCAGACCTCGCCCCGTACAAAGGGCTGCCACTCCTGTCAGCGGGAGCCCCGTTCAAAGCGGGTGGCCGTGAATTGACAGATGCCGGATACTACACGAACATCCCGAAAGGCCAAATCGCCTTGAAGAACGTTGCTGACTTGTACGTCTATCCGAACACGCTCGAAGTCGTCAAAGTGACGGGAGCGGACGTGATGGACTGGCTCGAGATGTCGGCTGGGGTGTATAACGAGATCGATGCGGACGGGGACGAACTATTGAACCTTCAATTCCGCAGCTACAACTTTGATATTTTGGACGGCTTGACGTATGAGATCGACGTGACGGGACCGGCGAAGTATGACGGTGGCGGGAAACTGCTCGACGCGTCAGCGAACCGGGTCAAAAACGTCGAGTATGACGGAAAAGCGATTACGATGGACCAAGAGTTCTTGGTCGCGACGAACAACTACCGGGCTGGGTCGAGCTCGTTCCCAGGTCTTGGCGGCGGAAAGAATATCGTCTATCGCTCGGCATATGAGACACGTAACGTCATCTCGGACTATATTATCGCTAGTCGTGGTGCCGTCGACTATAAAGCTGACGACAACTGGAAGATCGTCGCGGACGCGAAACGGACCGTGAAGTTTGAGACGGCAGACGCCGGCAAGCAGTACGTCGACTTGTATGAGGGGATTGAAGCGACAGATGCGACACGAGCTGACGCGGCAAACCGCCTCTTCCGGACGTATACGGCTGAGCTTGAAGCGGCGGCCGTGGATGTGACGCTCACAATCGATGTCATCAAGCCAGGAGCGAAGCAAGTCACAGGTACGACGATTCCGAACGCAAACGTGACACTTAAAGAAGGAAGCAAAGTCCTTGCGACGACCACTGCCAAAGCAGATGGCACCTATGCTTTCACAGTCAAACCGTTAAAATTACGTCAACAACTCACTGTTGTCAGTGAATCAGCTGGTAAAACGTTCACTGAAACAAAAATCGTCGGTGCCGGATTTGTGGCGACGCCCGCCTTATCGACGAAGTTGACGTACGCAAACACGAACGTTATTCCTGGGAAAACAACACCGGAATCAAAAGTGACGTTGAAACGTGACGGCAAGACAATCGCCTACGCGACAGCAGACAAGAACGGTTCATTCGAGTTCACGAAACGGGCCGGTTTCATCTATGGTGATTACGAGGTCATCGCTAAAGATGTGACCGGAAAAGTCGTCAAAGCGAAGACGTTCACGCTCAAGAAAGCGGCCATCGAGACACCTAAGAACACGAAAGGTGTGAAGGACGGTACAAGAGCGCTCATCGGTAAGACGACACCGGGTGCAGTTGTGGTCTTGAAAGATGCGAAAGGCAAGCAAGTTGCTAAAGTGACGGCGAGCTGGGCCGGCACGTATACGTTCACATTCAAGAAAGGTCTCGCTAAAGGGAACTATGCGGTCATTGCGAGTGACTATAAAGGCGCAGGTGCTAAACAAGCGAAATTTGTTTTGAAATAAGCGATTCAGCCGAGACGGTGTCCCAAGCGGACGCCGTCTTTTCTCGTGTTAAAGAAGTGTCGAAAAAGTGAACAAAACCCCTTACGAAACGTTGGGAATTGCTGTATAATCAATCACGAAAGCGTTTACATTATATGCGTAAAACATCAGGATTCATTTTTCGGGGCCGATGGGGATCGGCTACACAGTTTAAAAGGGGACATCACACATGATTACATTCTTTATTGCCTTAGCTATTTTAATTGTCGGGTACATCGTCTACGGCCGTTACGTCGAAAAGACGTTCGGCATCAAGGAAGAGCGGACGACGCCCGCCTATGCGTCGCAGGATGGCATCGACTACGTGCCGATGGGGAAAAAGCGGAACTCGATGATCCAACTGTTGAACATCGCCGGCGTCGGTCCGATTTTTGGGCCAATCATGGGGGCGCTCTACGGTCCGGTCGCATTCCTGTGGATCGTCTTCGGATCGATCTTCGCAGGTGCCGTGCACGACTATTTGACGGGGATGATCTCGCTCCGTAACAACGGGGCACACTTGCCGCAGCTCGCCGAGAAGTTCCTCGGTCGCTCGCTCCGCCATATCGTCAACGGGTTCGCCCTGTTACTGCTGCTCCTTGTCGGGACAGTGTTCGTCACGTCGCCGAGTAACATGATCAACAACTTGTTCGACGGCAACGCGTCGACGCTCGTGTTCGTCGTCTTTGCGATTTTCGCTTATTACATCTTAGCGACGCTCCTCCCGGTCGACAAAATCATCGGCCGCATCTATCCGTTCTTCGGGGCGCTCCTCATGATCAGCGCAATCGGGATCGGGGTCAGCTTGTTCGTCCAAGGCTATCAAATCCCAGAGATGACATTGACGAACATGCACCCGGACGGCTTGCCAATCTGGCCTCTCTTGTTCTTCACGATCTCGTGCGGCGCACTCTCAGGCTTCCACGCGACGCAGTCGCCGATCATCTCGCGGACGACGATGAAAGAGAGCAACGGCCGTTCGATTTTCTACGGCATGATGATCGTCGAAGCCGTCATCGCGATGATTTGGGCCGGAGCGGCGATGGCCATCTTTGAGCCAGGCGAGTTGCTCGGACTCATCAGCGCAGGTACTCCGGCACTCGTCGTCCAGGAAGTGGCGACACTCATGCTCGGCAGCATCGGCGGCACGCTCGCCATTCTCGGCGTCATCGTCTTGCCGATCACGTCAGGCGACACGGCGTTCCGCAGTGCCCGGATGATTATCGCCGACTACTTGAAAATCGCACAGAAAAAGTTCGCATCACGTCTTTGGATTGCGCTTCCGCTCTTCGCGATCTCATATGTTTTGACGAATATGGACTTCCAGATGCTTTGGCAGTATTTCAACTGGGCGAACCAGACGACGGCGGTCATCGCCTTGTTCGTCGGGGCGATGTACTTGTACATTAAAGGACGCAACCATTGGATCGCACTTATTCCAGGGACGTTCATGCTATATGCGGTTTGGTTCTACATTCTCACAGCACCGATCGGCTTCAAGATGGATGGGGTGATCCCGTACGTCATTTCGACAATCGGTACAGTGACGCTGCTCGTCTTGTTCCACATGCGCGCACGGGCGATGCGGGCACAAAATATGGAATGTGACGTTCCGGTGAAAGAAGTCGCTTAATCGAGGACACGGGTTTTTACAGACCCGTGTTTTTGTTTGCAACAAAATTGGGGAATATCCATAATAGAGGCAAGGAAAGAAAGGTGGGACCCGAATGGATCAAGAGAAACTAAAAGACATGCTCCATGCCGATACGCTCGGAGAAGAAATCGCGAGCGCCTTCACGCACGGACTAGGGGTCATCTTCAGCATCGTCGCTCTCGTCCTACTCGTCACGACCGCGACTGAGACCGGTAGCACAGGCAACGTCATCGCGGTGAGCGTGTTCGGGGTATCGATGATCTTGTTGTACTTGTTCTCGACGCTCATGCATGCGATCCCACATCCACGGGCGAAGCGGGTGCTCCAAGTGTTCGACCACGCTGGGATTTACTTATTGATTGCCGGGAGCTACACGCCGTTCGCACTCGTGTCGCTTCAGGGAACGCTCGGATGGGTGTTATTCGGCATCGTTTGGGGCGTGGCCATCTTAGGCATCGTCTGGAAAATGTATTCGACCGGGAAGTACATGTGGGTATCGAACGTGACGTACCTTGGGCTCGGGTGGATTTGTATCATCGTGATCCGTCCGCTCTACGAGTCGCTCGGCCATCAAGGGTTCATGTTGCTGCTTGCTGGTGGGCTCGCTTATTCGGTCGGGATCGTGTTTTACGTCTGGCAGAAACTGCCGTTCAATCATGCGATTTGGCACTTGTTCGTGCTCGCCGGGAGCGTGTTCGTCTTCCTTAGTATTTTGCTCTACGTCGCACCGAATACAGGCCTGTGAACCAGACGTCCGTGAGGGCGTCTGCTTTTTTGTAAAGTTGGCGAATGACGTGGTGGAAACGGTTACAAAAAAGCAGACGGATTGCCGTTTGTATGTCATAATAATTTCAGACATCGTCATAGAGATAGATGGGTGTATACGCAAGGGGGAAAATCTGATGGAAAAAGTGTTACGCGATGGATTTATTTACATGTCTCAAAACAAAGCACTCAACAGTTTGGCTAAAAAGTACGGGCTTCGGTTCGGGGCGTCACGATTTGTGGCGGGAGAAGATTTCAAGACGTCGGTGCCGACGATTCGCGAACTGAACGCGAAAGGGTTATCGGTCACGGTCGACCATCTAGGGGAATTTATTACGACGGTTCACGAAGCGAACCAGAACCGTGACGAGATCATCCGTGCCATCGAGATTATGGCCGAAGAGAAGCTCGACGCCTACATGTCGCTCAAGCTGACGTCACTCGGATTCGATATTTCGGACGAGTTGATCGAGGACAACATGCGTCAAATCTTGACGACGGCCAAGTCGGTCGGCGTTTTCGTCGCCATCGACATGGAAGACGAGTCGCGCTGCGAGAAGACGCTCGACTTGTTCAAGAAGTTGAAAGCGGACTTTGACGGACTCGGGACGGTCATCCAATCTTACTTGTACCGCTCGGAAGACGACATCAATCATCTCGCGCCGCTCAAGCCGAACCTCCGTATCGTCAAAGGGGCTTACAAAGAGCCGGCGACGGTCGCTTTCCCGGAGAAAGAAGACGTCGACCACAACTACTTGAAGCTCGTCAAACTCCATCTTGCGAACGGGAACTACGCCTCTATCGCGACCCATGACGACCACATGATCGATGCCATCATCGAGCATGTGAAATTGAACAACATCCCACTCGACCAGTTCGAGTTCCAAATGCTGTACGGCATCCGGGTCGAGCGTCAACTCGAGCTCGTCCGCCAAGGCTATAAAGTCCGTGTCTACGTGCCATACGGCCGTGACTGGTATGGTTACTTCATGCGCCGTCTCGCAGAACGTCCGGCGAACGTCGCGTTCGTGTTAAAAGGAATGGTCAAAAAATGAGAAAAGCACACAAGTTCATATCGAACTTGTGTGCTTTTTTATGGAGTTCTTATGAGGCGTTATTCCTGCTCGTCATCTTCTCGATTTTCGACCCAGAAATCTGGACCGATTTGATCAGATAGCCAGAAGAAAAGCTCTTTTTCATGTTCTGGATGTGAATCATGCAAGGCACCCGGGTCAAATACATACTGTTTATTTTGAATGAACTTGTCTCGGATGTAATCGGTCATATGATACGGGCCATACCCATAGGAAGTATTTATATCAGGCGAAGGATTTTCTTCCATGCGAATGGACATATGTGTTTCGGCTAAAAACGTAAACATTCTCGCGAGGGCGAGATAGCCTTCTGCGTTGCCGACGAAATTGACCCCAGCTGCATTCAGACTGACTTCCATTTTAGCCTCATGAGAAAAGTAAGGATCGAACTCTAACCTGTCTTCATCGTACGCTTCATACTCATCATCGCTGTGCTGGTTTGTCATCGATTGGCCTCCAGTTTTACCTATTAGTCATTAGTATACTCGTCAGATGACATATTACTTTCCACGTTCGGCCTTGTCTTGTAAGAGTCGTTCAATAACTAGAACATACACTAGAGCAACAAGAGCGCCTACTGTACCTGGCAGTACAGCAACCAAGGGGTCAGCGAGAGCTGCTTTTGGGAGTAGATAAGTCAACAATGATTTCACCCCGAAGAGTATCACAAGGGACGAAAGCAAGACGAACGTGATTGTTTTCTTATGTACGTTCCCGAAAAACTTGCGCCCCGTTTCCTTTTCGTTCGTTATGCCCAACCAAGATAACATGTACAGTACCTCCTAAAGTAATATATCACTCTATTAAATCGATCTTTTAGTCAAAAGATGTTTTTCTAATAAGCGGTCAATTTCACTTTGCTCGACTTCAGTGATTCTAGCTTTCGATTTTGGAATAATCAAGGCCTCGTCTTCTTCATAATATAAAAAGCGATGTGTCTCATCCTCGTTCACTTTGAAAATAGATTTCCAAGGGACTTGAGTCGTTCGATAGACTTTGCCACGAACGGCATGCATCTCGACGTGAGTATCATGAAGTTGAAGCGTGATGTCTTTTGGCCAAGCACCATTTTTTTTGAGTAGACGCCTAGTTTGCCAGAGGGCGATTGGGGCGTGCAGATCCTTTAGGAGCGGTCTCAGCAAAAGCGCGAACAACATCCCCATACCTACCGCGATTAATAAAAACAAGCTAGTCGACTCGGGTCGAGGTGCAAAAAAGATTACTGATACAAATCCGAGAGCAAATGCAATGACTTGCATCCAAATTACCCACAGATTGCGGCTCCTATTATGTTGATCTGTACGGAGAAGCAAGTCGTTTTGAAATGATAAAAAATCTTCAAGCGTCAATTGATACGTGGTGACCATTTCAACTACTCCTTTCTGATCAGGTAATATACGTGTACGTCCATCGACTTGCATGAAGACGTTAGATTATGTCTGTCCTTTGATGATTGAGGCGATTAGAGTGTGATATTTACGTTTTTTTGTAACAGATGACTGATTGTATTTTGCTCCGTCTCGCTCAGCATTTGGTTTTGCTTCGGTACAACAATCGTTTCTCTTGCCTCAACGTACAGGTAATGATTTGTCTCGTCCCCACTCACTCGTTCAATCGCGTCCCATGCGACTTGAAGGCGTTTATTGACGTTGTTGTGGAGTGAATTGCGCTCAATCCCGTTTTCGTTGATGTACAACGTGATGTCACGTGGCCATTTCGTCTCTTGTTTCAGTAGATAGCGGAATTGCCAAAGTGTGATGTTTACATACGCTTTTTTTAAGAAGGGGAACAATAGAAGCGCTAGGAACAAACTTGAACCGATGGCGAGTCCGAGGAGTAGGGGGACAGAAATCGTTTGAGGTAACAAAAAAATTGCGAGCAAGAATCCCCATAATACTGTAAGCAACATCAATACAATCGTGACGTGTCTAGCTCTTCTTTTATGGTAATCGGAATTTTCGATGAAGTTTTTTTGTAAGGCGAAAAAATCATCTTTTGTCAATTGAAAATGAATCATCAAGCGTTGGCTCCTTTCTTCCGTATAATCGTCTAAATGACCGGACGAATTCCTACAGACAACGCTAACATAGGATGGGTTAATTTTCCAACAAAAAGACCCAGTGACTGAACACTGGGCCGCCTTACAAAATTATCCGTTGATGACCGTACCACCGTTGACGTGCATGACCTGTCCGCTGACGTACGTCGAATCGTCGCTTGCGAGATAGACGTAAGCAGGGGCGAGCTCTGCCGGCTGGCCCGCACGCTTCATCTCAGAAGAGTCACCGAACGTGGCGACTTTCTCGGCCGGGAAAGTCGCCGGGATGAGCGGTGTCCAAATCGGGCCTGGCGCGACACCGTTGACGCGGATCTTCTTCTCGGCCAAGTTTTTGGCGAGCGAGCGTGTGAACGATGTGATCGCACCTTTCGTCGACGCGTAGTCGATCAATTGGTCGTTGCCTTCATACGCCGTGATCGACGTCGTATTGATGATGCTCGCGCCTTCGTTCAAGTACGGGAGCGCCGCTTTCGTCAAATAGAACATGCTGAAGATGTTCGTCCGGAACGTCCGCTCGAGCTGGTCGTCCGAGATGTCGAGGAGCGACTCTTGCGGATGTTGCTCGGCGGCGTTGTTGACGAGCACGTCCAAGTGGCCGAACGTCTCGAGCGTCTGTTTGACGACGTCTTGGCAGAACGCCGAATCACCGAGGTCACCTTGCAGCAACAGGCACGCTTGACCGAGTTCTTCGATCCGTTCTTTCGTCGCTTCAGCGTCCTCGAGCTCGTTTTGGTCTTTGTAGACGATGACCGAGTTTGCGCCTTCATGGGCGAAGAAAATAGCGACCGATTTCCCGATCCCTGAGTCACCGCCCGTGATGATGGCGACTTTGTCTTTCAATTTGTCGCTTCCTTTGTATCCTTCGCGCTCATAGATCGGGAACGGCTCCATCTTCGAATCGATTCCCGGTTGATGGGCTTGCGCTTGTCCGTCCTTCTTGAACGATTCAAAATCCTTGCGGCTTCCGACTGTATTTAAACGATTGTCACTCATATTGTTTAGTCCCCTTTCAAAAATTGACTCAATGTGTCTATACCACACACATCAAAAAATAATCGTAAATCAGAAAAATGGAATGAATTTGAAAAATGAACGCTTGCGAATGAATTGTCATTCATTTATGATAGAAGAGTAAACACGATGGTGATTGCGATTTTTTTTACGTGTGAAATGAATCACTATTCATTCTCATTGAGGGGGGAACAATATGACGAGTCACATCGAACAATCAGCCGACCTCCGTTTGACGAGCAATATCCGTTTTGCGGTCGTCATCGGTTCAGGAGTAATGGGGGCGGGGATTGCGGCCCATTTGGCGAACGCGGGGGTTCGTTCGCTCATGCTCGACATCGTACCACGTGAATTGACGGCGCAAGAAGAAGCGAAAGGGCTCACGCTCGAATCACCGGAAGTACGGAATCGGATCGCGTCCGAGAACCGTCACAAGTTGTTGAAACAAAATCCGGCACCGCTCGCGACGGCGGAACACTTGAACTTCATCGAGGTCGGGAACTTAGAAGATGATCTCGAACGATTGAAAGAAGCCGACTGGGTCATCGAAGTCATCGTCGAACGGCTCGACGTGAAACAACAATTATTCGACAAAATCGCACCTTACATCCGCGAAGACGCGATACTCAGCTCGAACACGTCTGGGATCTCGATCGAAGCGATGGCGAGCGCCTTGCCGGAAGGTTTGAAGTCACGCTTCCTCGGGACGCACTTCTTCAACCCGCCGCGCTACTTGAAGCTGCTCGAACTCATCCCGACGGAGAAGACGGCGCGCCCGGTCATCGATTTCATGGCCCGCTTTGCTGAGGACCGTCTCGGTAAAGGCGTCGTCGAGGCGAAAGACACGCCGAACTTCATCGGTAACCGCATCGGCACGTACGGCCTGCTCGTCACGTTCGAGGAGATGTTGAAACAGAACGCGACGATCGGCGAGATGGACTCGATCACAGGACCGCTCATCGGTCGTCCGAAATCAGCGACATTCCGTACACTCGACGTCGTCGGTATCGACACGTTCGTCCACGTCGCCGGGAACGTCTATGAGGCGCTCGAAGCGGGCGAGGAGAAAGATACGTTCGATGTCCCTGCTGAAATGAAGACGCTCGTCGAAAAAGGTTGGATCGGACAAAAGTCTGGTCAAGGGTTCTATAAGAAAGACGGGAAAGTCATCCAGGAACTCAACTTGAGCACGTTTGAGTACGAACAATTGAAAGCGATTACAGGACCTGAGCTCGACCAAATCAAGTCGCTCCCAGGCTCGAAAGCGAAACTGAAAGGCGCGATCTTGAACAAGGGACGCGTCGGACAGTTGCTCTGGCCGGTGACGGCGAAGACGCTCGTCTACTCGGCACGACTCACAGGTGAGATCAGTGACTCGATCGTCGCCATCGATGACGCGATGAAGTGGGGATTCGGTTGGAAGTTCGGACCGTTCGAGACATGGGACGCACTCGGTGTCGAAAAATCGGTCGCACGCATGAAAGCGGAAGGATATGCCGTCCCGGCGTGGATCGATGAGATGCTCGCTGCCGGACACACTTCCTTCAATAAAGGGGACCAGTATTACGATCAAGCGTCTGGGACGTACGTCGAGAAGACCGTCAACCCGAAAGAATTGAAACTTGCACCGCTCGCCAAGTCGAACGGGATCATCCTCGAGAACGGCGGGGCTCGCCTCATCGATATCGGTGACGACGTCGTCGCCCTCGAGTTCACGTCACCGAACAACGCGATCGGGGTCGACATCATGCAGATGATCGAGCAATCGATCGACCTCGTCGAGCAAGACTTCAAAGGACTCGTCCTCGCCAACGATGGTAAAAACTTCTGCGTCGGCGCCAACCTCGCGATGATGCTCATGGAAGCGGAAGACGAGAACTGGTATGAGCTCGACTGGATCATCAACAAGTTCCAACAAGTCGTTCAAAAAATCCGTTACGCAGGTCGCCCGGTCGTCGTCGCACCTTACGGCATGACACTCGGAGGCGGCACGGAGATCAGTTTGCCGGCAGCACGCATGCAAGCGGCGCTCGAAACGTACATGGGACTCGTCGAAGTCGGTGTCGGCCTCATCCCTGGCGGCGGCGGCAACGTCAACACGTACCGTCGTCTACTTGAACAGACGCCAAAATCGATGCAAAACATCGAGAAGGCGGCACAGCAGACGTTCGAGAACATCGCGATGGCGAAAGTATCGAAGTCGGCGTACGACGCGAAAGCGCTCGGCTATCATCGTCCGGTCGACGGCATCTCGATGAACCGTGACCACTTGACGTTCGACGCGAAACAAACCGTCCTTGGACTTACAGACGGATACGTCGCGCCGATGCGCGAGAAGTTGCCGGTCGTCGGTCGAACCGGGAAAGCGACGCTCGAACTCGCAGCGTACGAGATGTTCTACGGTGGTTATATTTCAGAGCACGACTTGAAGATCGCCAAAAAACTTGCCCACGTCATCAGCGGCGGCGATTTGGCATACGGCACGATGGTCGACGAGCAATACTTCCTCGACATCGAGCGTGAGGCGTTCTTGAGCCTCATCGGAGAACCGAAATCGCAACAACGGATGCAACATATGCTCGTCAAAGGCAAACCACTTCGGAACTGACAAAAGGGGGACTTAACAGATGAGAGAAGCAGTCATCGTGGCCGGTGCACGAACACCGGTCGGAAAAGCAAAACGCGGGTCGTTCCGAAACGTTCGTTCGGACGAGCTCGCAGGTCACGCCATCAAAGCGACGCTCGAGCGGTCGGGATACACGGGACCGATTGACGACGTCATCATGGGATGCGCCATGCCGGAAGCGGAGCAAGGGATGAACATCGCCCGTTATGCGGCCGTACGCGGTGGACTATCACACGAAGTACCCGCCGTCACGATCAACCGTTACTGCTCGTCAGGCCTTCAAGCAATCGCGGACGCGGCAGCGAAGATCATGATCGGTCAAGCGACGGCAATCATTGCCGGCGGAATGGAATCGATGAGTCTCGTCCCGATGGGTGGACACGTCATCCGTCCGAACCCGACGATCATGGAGACGGCGCCTGAGTATTACATGAGCATGGGACACACGGCTGAGCGCGTAGCGGCCGAGTACAACATCTCACGAGTTGACCAGGACTTGTTCGCCATCGACAGCCATCAAAAAGCGGCGGCTGCGATCGCGGGCGGCAAGTTCGAAGAAGAGATCGTGCCGGTGACGGTCATCGAGCACGTCCTCGGTGAAGATGGGAAAGTCGCGGAGCGTGAATTCGTCGTCAAGCACGACGAAGGCGTCCGGGCTAACTCGACGGTCGAAGCACTCGGCAAATTGCGTCCAGCTTTCAAAATCAAAGGATCGGTCACAGCCGGTAACGCGTCACAAGTATCAGACGGAGCTGCAGCCGTGCTCGTCATGGAGCGGGAAGAGGCGGAACGCCAAGGCTTGAAGCCGATGGCGAAGTTCCTCTCGTTCGCAGTCGGCGGGGTCCGCCCGGAAGTGATGGGGATCGGACCGGTCGTCGCCATCCCGAAAGCGTTAGAGATGGCTGGCGTGAAGCTTGAAGAAGTCGGATTGTTCGAGTTGAACGAGGCGTTCGCGAGCCAATCACTCGGCGTCATCCGTGAACTCGGCATCGACCCGTCCAAAGTGAACGTCAACGGCGGCGCGATCGCCCTCGGCCATCCACTCGGTTGTACGGGCGCGAAACTAGCGGTATCGATTCTGCATGAAATGAAACGACGCAATGAGAAATATGGGGTTGTCACGATGTGCATCGGTGGCGGAATGGGCGCTGCTGGCGTCTTCGAATTACTATAAGGGGGAAATGACTATGGAACGTACAGAACACGAATTGATTAAAGGCGGTAGCTTTGTCATTGACGCACTCGACGCGGATCGTCTCTTCACACCGGAAGACTTTTCAGACGAGCATAAGATGATCGGGGACACGACGTCGAGTTTCGTCGACGACCGTGTCATGCCGGTACTTGGACGCATCGAAAAACATGAGTTCGATCTCTCGGTCGAACTGTTGAAAGAAGCGGGCGAACTCGGTTTGCTCGGTGCCGATGTACCTGAAGAGTACGGCGGTTATCAGCTCGACAAGATCTCGTCATCGATCATCACGGAACGGTTCGCCAAAGCCCGTTCGTTCGCCCTCAGTTACGGCGCTCACGTCGGGATCGGGACGCTTCCGATCGTCTTCTTCGGAACAGAAGAGCAAAAGCATAAGTACTTGCCGAAGCTCGCAACGGGCGAATGGATCGCAGCGTACGCGCTCACAGAGCCAGGCTCAGGGTCGGACGCGCTCGGCGCGAAGTCGACAGCTGTCTTGAACGAGGCTGGAACGCACTACGTCTTGAACGGTGAGAAACAATGGATCACGAACGCAGGCTTCGCTAACGTGTTCGTCGTCTACGCGAAAATTGACGGCGACAAGTTCAGCGCCTTCATCGTCGAACGCGACTACAACGGCGTCTCGACAGGTGCTGAAGAGCAGAAGATGGGCATTAAAGGATCGTCGACGCGGACGCTCATTTTACAAGACGTCGAAGTCCCGGTCGATAACCTGTTAGGTGAAGTCGGTAAAGGGCACGTCATCGCCTTCAACATCTTGAACGTCGGTCGTTACAAACTCGCGGTCGGAGCGGTCGGTTCATCAAAACGTGCATTCGATCTCTCGGTCCAATACGCGAACGAGCGCAAGCAGTTCAAGACGCCGATCAGCCAGTTCCCGCTCATCCAAGAAAAATTAGCGACGATGGCGGCGAACATTTACGCGATGGAGAGCTCGGTCTACCGCACAGGCGGCTTGTTCCAAGACAGCCTCGACGCGCTTGGTGACGAGAACATGCGCGACGGCTCGAAAGTCGCCCAATCGATCGCGGAGTATGCGATCGAATGCTCGCTCAACAAAGTGTTCGCGTCTGAGACGTTCGACTACGTCGTCGACGAAGCCGTTCAAATTCACGGCGGCTACGGCTTCATGACCGAGTACGAGGTCGAAAACTTGTACCGTGACTCACGGATCAACCGGATCTTCGAAGGAACGAACGAAATCAACCGCTTGATCGTCCCGAGCACGCTCCTCAAGAAAGCGATGAAAGGCGACTTGCCACTCCTCGCCGAAGCACAGAAGCTCCAAAAAGAGCTCATGAGCTATATGCCGCAAGAGCTCGACGGTTCACCGCTCGCGCGCGAGAAGATGCTTCTATCGAACATGAAGAAGATCAACTTGATGATCGCAGGGACAGCCGTCCAGAAATACCAGCAGAACCTCCAAAACGAGCAAGAGATCCTCGCCAAGCTCGCCGACATCATCAGCGCTATCTATGCGCTTGAAGCGGCGATTGCGCGGACGGATAAAGCGATTGCTCGGACTGGTATCGATAAGAACCAACAAAAAGTACGTTACACGGAAATCTTCGCCGAGCAAGTGTTCAAGCAAGTCGAGCTCATGGCGAAAGAAGTGTTGTACGCGGCAGCGTCAGGCGACGAGCAACGGATGTTGCTCTCGGCGATGAAGAAGTTCAGCCGCTATCAGCCAATCAACGTCATCGGCACGAAGCGCGAAGTCGCAGCGAGCCTCATCAAAGCGAACAAGTTCATCGTTTGACACTCCCACGGCTAAAGCCGCAAGCTCACCCCTTCGGTATGAGTGGGATTCTGAAGTGCTTGTGCGAACGCAGTCCATTTCTGTTTTGTTCAAGCCTTCAGATGAGGGTGTGCCATCACCCCTCCTGAGACAGACCGTATAGGTTCTCAGGCTGGTCGACTGTTACCATCGACCACAGGTGCGTATCGGATATTCATCGCACCGACTAGATCTCTGTGTTTTTTGAATCCGCACGGACAGGAATATGTTCGGTCTTTCGCTTTATTTTTTGCTCCACAAGAAGGGCATGTCTGGGAGGTGTAGGCCGGATTGACAGATTCGACCTTGATGCCTTCGAGCTTTGCCTTGTACGTGATGAATAGTGCCAAGCGATAGAACGACCAGGTGTGCAGGTTCTTGTTGTGTTTACGGCTTGTTCTTGCCGTCTGTCGGATGTTCGCCAATCTTTCGAGGCGGATGACAGAAATCTTGTTCTCTTTCGCGAAGTCGACGATCTCACGGCTCACCTTGTGATCTTTGTCTTTCATCCAGCGCTGTTCTTTGTTGTTCAGCTTCTTGATCGCATCCAGTTTCTTCTGTTGACCGAGCTCTTTCCGTTTCGCACGAAACTTGCGCTTCATATACTTGTTCTCACGCCCGTTCCCGAAGAACCGCGCCTTGTCACGATCTGTCGATGCGACGGCGGGGACTTTCAGGCCGAGGTCGACCCCGAGCACGTTGGTGCCCCCCTTCTCCGTCGTGGGGATCGTGACGGCGATCTGGGCGATCCACTTGTTCGACTTCTTGATGATGCGGAGCGTCCCGAGCTTGTTGGCGAGGAGCGTGGCGTTCCGGTTGTCCGGGTCGACCATCTCGGCGCGGATCGCCGTCTTCTTGACGTTGCCGTCGATCATGATTGGAAGAGAGATCGACTCGAAGTCGAACGAGTAGTTTTGGTTGTTCCAGGTGCAGTACGGCTTCTTGAGGACAGGGACGACATGGAAGCCCTTCTTCTTCGCCTTTTTGAACATGCTCTTCGCATCCTGGATGGCCTGATTCTTGACGGCGCTCGGCAGATCGGAACTCACGTTTTTGCTCGTCAGCTTTAAGTTTTCTCGAGCCTGCACCATGTCCGAGACGAGCTGGTTCGTCGTGCCGATGTAGGTGCGCATCATCCGCTCTAAGATCGATTGTTGCTCTTTTGTCGGATGAAGTTTGATGTTCACCGTCAATGTCTGCGACACGGTGTCACCTCCTTGTCTTTTGTTCCTCGACATAACGCTTGATGGTCTCGCTGGAAACATTTCCGGCCGTCGAGACGAAGAAGGATCTCGTCCAAAGGCTTGTGAGATGTGTGAGATGGGGAAATTCCTCTCGTAGTCGCTTCGACGAGACGCCTTTGATGCGCGCCATGATGTCAGACGGGCTGAGGGATGGCAACGCCGACAAGAATAGATGTGTGTGGTCCCGATCACACGCGATGGAGATGAGTCGAATGTCGAGCTCTTCGCAGACATCACGGACGATCTCTTTGAATCGTTGCTCGAACGTATCGTCATCAAATAGTTTTCGGCGATACCTCGGGCAGAACACGAAATGATAATGGATCATCGATACGGTGGTTTTGGTTCTTCTGTAGTTGTTCATACGTCCATTGTATCATTAGATTTATTAGAGTGATACATTTTATCGGGATAAGATTCTGCTTGTTGATTTCTGAAGTTCCGACTAACGGGACTCCGAAATCAAGCTCACGTTCATCCCACCACTAAAGGAGTGGGCTTTCTCGTTCGCAAATTCTGTAATAAAAATTTCTCGAACAGGGAGGGGTGGCCGGACGCGGTCAGCCCTTTCTTTTTCGTTTGATCAGAACGTACAATGAGGAAAAGGAGGAATGTTTATGAGACGAGATCAACTGTTGGAACGAATGGAACGAATCGGGCGTTTGGTCGCGAAACAAGAAGGGGCGCTGATGCTGCTCGCCCTCGGTTCGATTGGCCTCGAGACCGAGCGGCTCGACGACTACTCCGACCTCGATTTCTTTTTGATCGTCGAGGACGGACGAAAAACCCGCTTCATCGACAACTTGGACTGGCTCGAGGTTGAACCGATCGCTTACCAATTCCAAAACACGAAAGACGGCCACAAGATCATGTACGCGGACGGTATTTACGGGGAGTTCGCCGTGTTCGAACTGTTCGAGATGCCACACATCGCCTATACCCCGGGACGGATCGTCTGGAAACGGGATGAAGCGCTCGAATCGTTTGCGACGCCTAAGCTCGTCACGGACGTCCGAGACGCAGCGTATTGCTACGAAGAGGCGCTGACGAACCTGTACGTCGGTCTGCTCCGTGAACGACGCGGAGAGAAGCTCGCCGGCTTCGAACTCATCCAAGTCGCGGCCGTCAACAACGTGTTGAAAGCACATGGAGAGACGGGCGACCCGTTCAATCCGACGCGCCGGGTCGAGATACGGCACCCGGAGCTCGTCGCCGGGCTCAGCGAATGGCTTCCAGGTTACGGCAAGTCGGTCGAAGCGGCCGCGGCGATGCTGAGCTATATCGAAGCGCGTCACCCGTTCAACGCGACGCTGAAGCGAGAAATCGCACGCTTGCTCGAAGCGTGATTTGCGGGAATGGAGTATGCTACAGTAAAACAAGAGGTGATAAATATGGTGACACTATATGGCTATCCGCCATGCAGTACGTGTAAGAAGGCAGAGAAATGGTTGAAGGAGAACGACGTCGCGTATACATACGTTCATATCGTCGAGGCGACACCGTCAAAAGATGAACTCGCGTCGATCTGGCAACAGTCAGGGCTGCCGCTCAAAAAGTTTTTCAATACGAGCGGGCAAGTGTACCGCAACGAAGGCATTAAAGATAAGCTCCCGAATTTGTCAGAAGACGAACAAATCGAGCTTTTAGTCAGCAATGGTATGCTTTTAAAGCGTCCAATCGTCACGGACGGTCAAAAATCGACGGTCGGTTTTTCAGAAAAGTCATTTACAGACGTTTGGGGCTAAGTGCTATAATACACATGTGAGTCTAATTTATTTGAGGGGGAAGTCATGATGAGCAAAGTACCTGCAAATCTACGTTATTCAAAAGAACACGAATGGGTTGAAGTGAACGGAAGCGTTGCCCGCATCGGGATCACGGATTTCGCACAAAGCGAACTAGGGGACATCGTGTTTGTGGAACTTCCTGAAGTCGGCGGCACGATTTTGCTCGACGAGCCGTTCGGTTCGGTCGAATCGGTCAAGACGGTGTCTGAACTGTACGCACCGATTTCTGGCAAAATCACGGCGGTAAACGAATCACTCGCGGATTCGCCGGAACTCGTCAACGAAGCACCGTTCGAAGGCGCATGGATGATCGAAGTCGAGTTAAACGATTCAACGGACGTCGACAAACTCATGTCGGCAGAAGAATATGAAACGATGATTCAAGGCTAACAAAAATCCCGGTTTCTCTTTATGAGAACCCGGGATTTTTGATTTAGTCGAAGTCGAGGCGGTAATGTTCAGGCTGGATGAGTGATGTCCGGTTGAACAGGCGATAGAAGACAATCCCGAGCGTCACCGGAATGAGGCCGAACAAGACGATGACGAGCATGACGTTCCAGAGCGCGAATCCGCCTGGCATCAAGTGCAGGGCGTTGACAGGTCCAATCAGTCCAGAGACACCGAATCCGGCACTGATCGGTGTTCCTTCGATACGAAGGATACCGGCGAGCGCCCCGAGAATGGCCGCGTTCGCGAGCACAGGGAGCATCATGATCGGACGACGGACGAAGTTCGCCATTTGAATTTTCGGTGAGCCGAGGAAGTGAGCGAGCGACGTCCCGGTCGCGTTCATCTGCCACCCGGCGATAGCGAGACCAAAACCGGCTGCGACGACGCCGAGGTTAGCGGCCCCGGCGGCAACACCGGACAGACTGATCGCCGTCGCGATCCCGACCGTCGAGATCGGGGAGACGATGATGAGCGAGAACGCCATCGCGATCAACATGCCCATCACGATCGGTTGGAGTTCAGTCATCGTCATGATGACTGTGCCGATGTACGTCGTGATCTGTGAGATGTACGTGAGTAAGAACATGCCGATTCCGCCGGCGATGACGATGACCGTCATTGGTAAGACCAGGACGGTGTACGTCTTTAAGCGTGGCGACAGCTGCATGACCATATATGTCGCGAGGGCGGCGGTCACACCGGCCGTGATGACGTCGCCGATTCCCGCCATGAGGAACGCGCCTTCCTCGATACGGATAGCGCCGCTCCCGACCTGGGTCGCGATACCGATCGTCCCGGCCTCGAGCGCCGAGCGTCCGAATTGCATCGCGACGGTGACACCGATGATGACCGGGAGTAGGCGCATCGCGATCGTCGTCGCGTCTAAGATGAACTGCAAAGACGGAAAATACGGTAAGATGGCTTTCGTTAATTCACCGAGCAACGCGCTCGGGATGAGGGCGATTAAAATAGCGAGACTGAGTCCGTTCAATACGTTCATCAAAAATTGTTTGCCTGTCAGTTTCGTTTGTTCCGTCATAAGTCGATTCACCTGTCCTTTTCTACGTATACGCTGTTATGTACGAAAGCGTTAAAGTTAATGACCATACTATGCCTCTTTTCGTGAAGCGTCAACAGGAAATGTTGAACGATTCAGAAAATTCGTGGGGTGAGCACAACTTTTGAACAGATCGGCTCACATTCATATACTTATAAAAGAGGTGAGAACAATGATTACAGACGGATTGTTATATATATACGCCCCGATGTGTGGAACATGCGCTGTGGCCGAGCGGATGCTCGCCGTCGTCGAAGCGGTCGACCCGACACTCGCGATTGACAAGCAGGACGCCAACTTTATCCCGCAAGAGTTAGAAGCGTATCAAGTCATGAGCGTCCCGGCGCTGTTAAAGCTTAAAGACGGCCAAGTCGAAGACCGATTATATGCGTTCCAAAACGTGCAGCACGTCCTATCTTTCGTTAAATGAGATAGGATGATTAGAATAATCAGAAAATTTTAAATAATCAGTTGACACAGAAAGTTCACGAATGGTATATTCATTACAACATCTTACTTGAACACAATATAGGACGAGATTCTCCAGCCATCAAGACGTTTTAGAACAGCCGGTGCATCACTTTACGCGACTTTTAGGTGGACCTTCCCTTCGATTGTCCCCCAAAAAAATCAAGCGCAGGGACACCTACCGCGTAACCGCATGGTACGTTCTAAGGCCGAGTGATGGATGGCTTGAATCCCCCATATAAGGATGAACACTCTGATCGGGCAAAAGAGTTTCATCTATGGGTTGTCCTTCCGTGACTCAAGGTGCTACGTTCTGTGTCATCCTCGGATGGCACCTTTTTTTGATTTTTCGCACAAAATAGTTTGACATGAAAATAATGTGTCGCTATTATAAAGCTAATCGAATAAACAACACTCTTATCAAGAGAGGCTGAGGGACTGGCCCTATGACGCCCAGCAACCGCGGAGCAATCCGAAATGGTGCTAATTCCAGCAAGGTGAGAACCTTGGAAGATGAGAGCAATCGTTGTCCGTACCGATAAAGTACGCACGTTTGCTCAAACGTGTGTACTTTTTTTGTTGTCAGGAGGGAAAGGTATTGATTCAATTACGTAATGTGGCCAAATGGTTCGACACGAAGAACGGTCGAGTCCAGGCGGTCGATGATGTGTCGCTCACAATCGAGAGCGGCGAAATTTTTGGAATAATCGGATATTCAGGGGCGGGGAAGTCGACGCTCATCCGTCTGCTCAACCGACTCGAGTCACCGTCAAGCGGTGAGATCGTCGTCGCAGGGAGCGAGCTGACGAAGCTCACTCCGAAAGAACTGCGCGGGGTGCGCAAAAACGTCTCGATGGTATTCCAACACTTCAACTTATTATGGTCGCGCACGGTCGCTGAGAACATCAGCTTCCCGCTCGAACTGATCGGGGTACCGGCCAGTGAACGTAAACGCCGCGTCCAAGAGCTCGTCGATCTCGTCGGTCTCGCCGGACGTGAAGACAGCTATCCGTCGCAACTATCGGGCGGTCAAAAGCAGCGAGTCGGGATTGCCCGCGCGCTCGCTACAAATCCAGACGTGCTCCTCTGCGATGAAGCGACGAGCGCACTCGACCCGAAGACGACCGATTCGATTCTCGAGCTGCTCGTCAGCATCAATAAGAAGCTCGGACTGACGATCGTCCTCATCACCCATGAGATGCACGTCATCCAAAAAATCTGTCATCGCGTCGCCGTCATGGAGGCAGGGAAAGTCGTCGAGACCGGCCAAGTCGCGGACGTGTTCCAACATCCGGAACAGCCGATCACGAAAGAGTTCGTCAAACAGATCGGTGCCGTCGACGACATGTCGCTCACGTTCGAGCATTTGAAAGCACGTTATCCGAGTGGCCAAATCGTCAAACTTAAGTTCTTGAACGAGACGGCCGAACAGCCGATTTTATCGGAAGTGTTGAAACAGCACGACATCGGCTTCAACATCATCGGCGGTAACGTGACGCAGTCCCAAGTCGGCGCGCTCGGAACGCTATTCATCCAATTGATCGGAGAGCCGGCTGAAGTCGAGCGGGCCATCGCCTCAATCCGATCGCAGGCAGTGGAAGTGGAGGTAGAAAGCGATGTTTCCTAATGTAGATTGGCAAGTCATGCTCGAACAGACGTGGGAGACGCTCTATATGACGCTCGTCGCAGGAGCCGCGACATTCGTCATCGGTCTCGCCCTCGGCATGCTCTTATATGTCACGAACGAACCGCTCATGATGAAGAATCGTCCGATTTACACGATCATCAGCGCGGTCGTCAACGTGTTCCGCTCGATCCCGTTCATTATTTTAATTATCTTGCTCATTCCGTTCACGCTCCTTCTTGTTGGAACGATGCTCGGCTCGACGGCGGCGCTCCCGGCGCTCATCATCGGTGCGGCCCCGTTTTATGCACGTATGGTCGAGCTCGCACTCCGCGAAGTCGATCGCGGTGTCATCGAGGCGGCCGAGTCGATGGGCGCGACGAAATGGCAGATCGTCTATAAAGTGTTGTTCCCGGAAGCACTCCCGGCCATCGTGTCAGGCATCACGGTGACGATCGTCGCCATCGTCGGTTACACGGCCATGGCCGGTGTCGTCGGTGGTGGTGGCCTTGGGAACTTGGCGTTCCTTGAAGGGTTCCAGCGTTCACAAAGCGACGTCACGTTCGTCGCGACCGTATTGATCTTAGTCATCGTCTTCGTCGTTCAGTTCATCGGCGATCGACTCGTCTCAAAAATCGATAAGCGATCAGCTTAATCAAATACAATCATATGGAGGGTTTTATAATGAAATCATGGAAAACAGTACTCGGATTGACAGCAGCATCAGCACTCACAATTCTCGCGGCATGTGGCGGCGGGGACTCAGAATCAGGCTCGGGCGACGACAAGACGCTCATCATCGGCGCGTCGAACGTACCACACGCCGAGATTTTAGAGCACGTCCAAGACGAATATGAAGAAAAAGGCTACACGCTTGAAATCAAGAAGTTCCAAGACTACGTGCTCCCGAACAAGACGCTCGCAGCTGGTGAGCTCGACGCTAACTACTTCCAACACGAGCCGTACCTCGAGTCACAAATGGCTGAGAACAAAGACTATAAATTCGCTTCAGCCGGCGGCGTCCACATCGAGCCGATCGGTGTCTACTCACAAGACTACAAATCACTCGATGAGCTTCCAGACGGCGCTGAAATCATCATGAGCTCGTCGGTCGCTGACCACGGACGAATCTTGACGATGCTTCAAACAGAAGGCTTGCTCACGCTCGCTGACGGCAAGACGACAGACGCGACAGTCGCTGACATCGTCGACAACCCGAAAAACTTGGAGTTCAAGACGGACGTCGAAGCGGCACTTCTCCCACAAGCGTTCAACAACGGTGAAGGCGATGCCGTCCTCATCAACACGAACTACGCGATCGATGCCGGACTCAACCCGCTCGAAGACGCAATCGCTCTTGAAGGCGAAGATTCACCGTACGTCAACTTGATCGTCACGCGTGAAGGCGACGAAGACGATGAGCGCGTCAAGGCACTCCTTGAAGTATTGACATCAGAAGAGACACAACAGTGGATCTTGGATGAGTACAAAGGTGCGGTCGTACCGGTTAAATAATGATTGATTTTAGGCTCGGGACATCCCGGGCCTTTTTTGTTTGCAGTGGTTTTGCTTCAATAATAGAAGTAAACTATTTATATGTAGAAAAAGGGGGGATCCGGGTGAGCATACGACACATTCATCCGCTGACGCTAGGCGTCTTGTTCGGTACATTTTTTGCACGGCTGTCGACGTTTTTTGTCATGCCGTTTTTTGCGATTTATCTCGCGACGCTCGGTTTCTCGGCGAGCGTGATCGGGACGGTGTTCGCGACGTCGGCATTATCCGGTCTATTTATGAGCTTTTTCGGGGGGACGCTGTCTGACCGCTACGGGCGCAAACAGCTGATGTTGATCGGTATCGGTTTGAACGCCTTGACGTTTACCGGTTTCGCACTCGCAACGGAGCTCGTTTGGTTTTACATATTTTCGGTATTGATGGGCGTTTCACGTTCATTCCTTGAACCGGCGTCTCGGGCCTTGATCAGCGACACGACGCAACCCGACCAGCGTGTCATCGTCTATAACGTGCGCTACTTCATGATCAACATCGCTGCGGCGATCGGACCGCTGCTTGCGGTCGTCTTGTCACTTACGGGAGCGAAGAGTGCATTCTTCGTCGTGACCGCCGTCTATGTCCTTTACGGCCTCGTCATCTCGACGTTGTTCCGGAAATATCCGTTTGAAGAAGGGGACGGCGTTAAAGCTAGGCCGCGCCTGACGGAGACGTTCCGCGTGTTAAAAGAAGACAAGACGTTCCGCTTCGTCATCATCGGCATGATCTTCGCCATCATCGGATACAGTCAATTCAATTCGACGTTGCCGCAGTTCATCGCGTTTCACGACGGATTCAGTGACGGGTCGCGCCTGTTCGCTTATCTGTTGACGGTCAACGCGATCACCGTTCTCGTCGTGCAGTATCCGATCATGCGGTTCGGCATTCGCGTCTCGCCGATCAAGTCGCTGTTCTTTGGGATCGCGACGCTCTCGATTGGGCTGTTGTTAATCGGCTTTGCTGCCGAGGTGTGGGTATTGTTCGTCGCGATGGTCATCTTCACGGTCGGAGAAGTGCTCACGTTCACGATGACGGACGTGTTGACAGACGATTTGGCACCGGAACATTTGCGCGGCACGTATTTCGGGGCGATGGGGTTGACGGCACTCGGTCAATCGATCGGGCCGGTCATCGGCGGACTGCTGCTCGACGGCTTCGACAACGAGTCACTCCCTGTATTTGGGAGCCTAGCCGTTCTGACCGCGTGTGGCGCCTTCTTCTTCACCGGCGCGCTACGGGAAAAACAAGCGAATTCGGTTCAAGTCGAGGAAAATGTTGGATAATGTCTTGATTTCCCGATATTCTCATTCTCAACATTTATGTTTTATTGAGAATGAAATATAAGGTGAGTCGCTTGAAATAAAAAATTGCCTAGATTAAGATTAGAATATATCTAATCTACGCCAAAAATGGCGAGAAAACGGAAGGGGTATCCGAATGTCTAACGTACCACACATGAAAATTGATGACCTCCGCGTCTCAATCGAAGGAAAAGAGATCGTCAAAGGTCTTAATCTTGAAATTAAAGGTGGCGAAATTCACGCCATCATGGGTCCTAACGGGACTGGTAAATCAACACTCGCATCTGCCCTCATGGGTCATCCATTGTACGAAGTGACAGGAGGAAGCGTCGACTTGAACGGAGAAGACGTCCTCGAGATGGAAGTAAATGAACGTGCGCAAGCAGGCATGTTCCTCGCGATGCAGTATCCAGCTGAAATCAGCGGAGTCACAAACGCCGACTTCTTGCGCTCAGCGATCAACTCGCGCCGCGAAGAAGGCGAAGAAATCTCACTTATGAAATTCATCCGCGAACTTGATTCGAAGATGGGCGTTCTTGAAATCCCTTCAGAAATGGCACACCGCTATTTGAACGAAGGCTTCTCGGGCGGAGAGAAAAAACGTAACGAGATCCTTCAAATGATGATGATCAAACCAAACATCGCGATTCTTGATGAGATTGATTCAGGTCTTGATATCGATGCGCTCAAAGTCGTCGCTAAAGGCGTCAACGAAATGCGCAGCGAAGAGTTCGGCTGCTTGATCATCACGCACTATCAGCGTCTCCTCAACTACATCGAGCCAGATTTCGTCCATATCATGATCGACGGTAAAATCGTCATGTCGGGCGGCAAAGAGCTCGCACAACGACTCGAAGCAGAAGGTTACGACTGGGTGAAGCAAGATCTTGGGATGACAGTAGACACAGAAGCGTAAGGGGGCTGTACGATGACCGTACAATTTGAATTAGATGCACAAGCAGTAGCGGCACGTGCAGAGGCGCTCGGTGGACCAGCATGGATGGTCAACCGACGTAAAGAAGCAGCAGAACTTGCGCCGACTCTCGCCTTGCCTAAAGTTGAAAAGATCAAGATTGATAAATGGGATTTCGTAAGCGGAGACGTCGAGCTCGCGAAGCTTGACGGGTTGACGCCTGAAATCGAAGCATTGCTCGGAGACCACCGGACAAACGTGCTCGTTGAACGCAACGGTCATGTCGTCTATAACGAACTTACGATGCCAGAAGGCGTCTTGTTTATGGGAATCCAACAAGCAATGGAACAACATCCAGACCTCGTCGAGAAATACTTCATGACAGAAGGCGTTCGTATTGACGAAGATCGCTTGTCTGCCTTGAACGCAGCGCTCACGAACGGTGGGGCTTTCTTGTACGTCCCGAAAAACATGCAATTGAAAGACCCGCTTCAAGCTATCTTCACGATGGAACAAGCGAACGGTTCGTTGTACCACCATACGATCGTCGTCGCCGATGAAGGCAGTGAAGTGACGTATGTCGAAAGTTTCTTGTCGAACACGAATGAGCCGCACACGGTCAACGCCGTGACGGAAGTGTTCGTCGGAGCGAACGCGAAAGTCGTATTCGGTGGGGTCGACCAGCTCGCTGAGTCAGCACTCACGTTCATGAACCGCCGCGGTGTCGTCTACGAGAACGCTCACCTAGATTGGGCGCTCGGACATATGAACGACGGCAACACGCTCGTCGAGACGAAGACGCATCTCGTCGGAGACAACACGTACTCGAACACGAAAGCAGTCACGATCGGTCGTGGCGCGCAGAAGCAAAACTTTAACATCCGGACCGACCACTTCGGGAAGTCTTCGGAAGGGTTCATCTTGATCCACGGTGTTCAAAAAGACTCGGCAACAGCGATCTTCAGCGGGACATCGATGATCCATCACGGTGCCTCGAAGTCAAACGGTGTCCAAACGGAACGCGTTCTCATGTTGTCTGAAAAAGCACGGGGTGACGCCAACCCGATCCTCCTCATCGATGAGGATGACGTTATGGCCGGCCACGCCGCTTCAGTCGGACGCGTCGACGACATTCAGTTGTACTACTTGATGAGCCGCGGTCTGTCACGTAAAGAAGCAGAACGTTTAATCATTCACGGATTCTTAAACCCGGTCGTCGAGCAACTCGCGATCGAGTCGGTCAAAGACCGTCTCCGTGAAGTCATCGAAGGGAAAGTGCGTTAAGATGATTGATGCCTCGATTCGTAAACAGTTCCCGATTTTAGATCAGGAAATCAACGGCCATCCGCTCGTCTATCTCGACAGCGCGGCGAGCTCCCAAAAACCGCTTGCTGTCATCGAGGCGATCGAGGATTACTATCGCCGCATCCATTCGAACGTGCACCGTGGCGTCCATACGCTCGGCACGCACGCGACGGATGCGTATGAAGGGGCGCGGGAGCGTGTCCGTTCATTCATCAACGCCTCAGTACCGGAAGAGATCATCTTCACGCGTGGGACGACGACGGCGATCAACCTTGTCGCTTCAAGTTACGGGGACGCCAACGTCAGCGCGGGAGATGAGATCGTTCTCACACCGATGGAACACCACGCGAACTTGATTCCATGGCAACAGCTCGCCAAACGCACAGGTGCGAAACTCCGTTACGTCGAAATGACGCCAGACGGCCGGATCACGCTCGACGCGGTGCGGGAAGTGTTGTCGGACCGGACGAAGATCGTTGCCATGAGCCACGTCTCGAACGTGCTCGGCACGATTAATCCGATCGCGGAAGTGGCGCAACTCGCCCACGAAAAAGGCGCGGTCATGGTCGTCGATGCGGCGCAAAGCGCGCCGCACCGGAGGCTTGACGTCCAAGCGCTCGATTGTGACTTCCTTGCCTTCTCTGGCCATAAGATGCTCGGTCCGACCGGGATCGGTGTCTTATACGGGAAGAAACAGCTGCTTAAAAACATGGAGCCGGTCGAGTTCGGCGGTGAGATGATCGATTACGTCGACTTGTATGAGTCGACGTGGAAAGACATCCCGTACCGCTTTGAAGCGGGAACGCCGATCATCGCCGGTGCGGTCGGTTTGGCTGCCGCCATCGACTTTTTAGAAGACCTTGGTCTCGAGAATGTCGAGGCGCACGAACGGGAGCTCGTGACGTACGCCATCGAACAGATGCGTACGATCGAAGGGATCGAGATCTTCGGTCCTGAGGAGCGCGTCGGGCTCGTCACGTTCAACTTGAACGACGTCCACGCCCACGACCTTGCGACCGTCTTGGATATGCAAGGGGTCGCGGTACGGGCCGGTCATCACTGTGCCCAGCCGCTCATGCGCCTCCTGAAGCAATCATCGACTGCCCGAGCGAGCTTCTACTTGTATAACACACGAGATGAAGTCGATCGCTTCATCGAAGGGTTACGTCAAACGAAGGAGTATTTCAATTATGAGTTTTAACAATCTCGACATGTTGTACCGACAAGTCATCATGGATCATTATAAAAACCCAAGAAACCGTGGCGTCATCGAAGATGGCGTGACGATCGACTTGAACAACCCGACGTGCGGGGATTCACTCCGACTCCAACTTCAAGTCGAAGACGGAATCGTGAAAGATGCCAAGTTCGAAGGGGAAGGCTGTTCGATCAGTCTCGCCTCGGCGTCGATGATGACCCAAATCGTAAAAGGCAAGTCTGTAGACGAAGCGCTCCAATTGGCGAACATCTTTTCACAGATGGTCCAAGGGAAAGACTACGATACAGACACGTTCGACCTAGGCGACATCGAAGCGTTGTCTGGTGTCTCAAAGTTTCCGGCTCGCATCAAGTGCGCCACGCTCGCGTGGAAAGCGCTTGAAAAGGGAGTCGACGAGGAAGCGTAAGTAGAAGGAGGAGACCGATATGGCGAAAAACATGCCAGACGTTGGCGATTATAAATATGGCTTCCATGATCGAGACATCTCGATTTTCCGTTCAGGCCGCGGCTTGACGAAAGAAATCGTTGAAACGATCTCGAACATGAAAGAAGAACCGGCATGGATGCTCGAGTTCCGTTTGAAATCACTCGAACAGTTCCGCAAGATGCCGATGCCGACATGGGGCGGCGATCTCACGTCACTTGATTTTGACGAGATCACGTACTACGTCAAACCGTCTGAGAAGACGGAACACTCGTGGGACGAGGTTCCTGAAGAAATCAAACGGACGTTTGATAAGCTCGGAATCCCGGAAGCGGAACAAAAATACTTGGCGGGTGTCTCGGCTCAGTACGAGTCAGAGGTCGTCTACCATAGTATGCAAGAAGACTTCGAAGAAAGAGGTGTCATCTTCAAAGATACGGACACTGCTTTGAAAGAAAACGAAGACTTGTTCCGTGAGTATTTCGGGAAATTGATCCCGCCGACGGACAACAAGTTCTCGGCACTCAACTCGGCCGTCTGGTCAGGTGGCTCGTTCATCTATGTACCAAAAGGTGTGAAACTCGAGCAACCGCTCCAAGCCTACTTCCGGATCAACTCGGAAAACATGGGTCAATTCGAGCGGACGCTCATCATCGTCGACGAGGGCGCTTCGGTCCATTACGTCGAAGGATGTACGGCACCAGTCTACACGACGAACTCGCTTCACTCAGCTGTCGTCGAGATCTTCGTCAACAAAGACGCATACTGCCGCTATACGACGATCCAAAACTGGGCGAACAACGTCTATAACTTGGTCACGAAGCGTGCCGTCTGTGAAGCCGGCGCGTCGATGGAGTGGATCGATGGTAACATCGGATCGAAACTCACGATGAAGTACCCGGCCGTCATCTTAAAAGGTGAAGGCTCACGTGGGATGACGCTCTCGATCGCACTCGGCGGTAAAGGGCAGCACCAAGACGCTGGGGCGAAGATGATTCACCTCGCACCGAACACGTCGTCGTCGATCGTCTCGAAGTCGATCTCGAAACAAGGCGGAAAAGTCTCGTATCGCGGAATCGTCCACTTCGGCCGTAAGGCGAAAGGTGCCCGTTCGAACATCGAATGTGACACGCTCATCATGGACAACGAGTCGACGTCGGACACGATCCCGTACAACGAGATCTTGAACGACCAAGTCTCACTCGAGCACGAAGCGAAAGTCTCGAAAGTGTCAGAAGAGCAACTCTTCTACCTCATGAGCCGTGGTATCTCGGAAGAAGAAGCGACCGAGATGATCGTCATGGGCTTCATCGAGCCGTTCACGAAAGAATTGCCAATGGAATATGCGGTCGAAATGAACCGTCTCATCAAGTTTGAGATGGAAGGTTCGATCGGATAATCCTGAATAGATTGAGGAAGACGGTTGACATGAAATCATGTCGACCGTCTTTTTTGGATTGAACCCCTCTCGTTTCATAGGAGCTATTTCGACCTGAACTAGGGAATAAAGTAGTGAAACATATACTCGACCCGAGAGGAGAAGCGAACATGATGTTTTTGGTAACAGGCTATTTCAATGCTGAAAAAATGAATGAAAAGACGGACCATGAAATAGACCGAATCATGGCTACTTGTGAACCATACTTACATCAGTTTTATGCAAGTGAGCAGGTTGTATTAGATATTGAGCTTGAAGCGAGTGTGAAAGAAGTCAAGCGTCATGCTGATCAGATCAAGATAACGGATGGACCAGTCTTGGGGTCAAAGGAAGTAGTAGGAAGTACTTTTTTGATTGAAGCGGCGGACATAGAGGACGCGGTCAGAATTGCTTCCATCCATCCGACGACCCAAGTGCCCGAAGCGGAATCGTTAGGCTGGAGGATTGAAATTCGGCCGGTTCACTATTATTGGGAAAGAGAGTGAACGGTCTCGTCAAGTTTGAGATGTAACAATTGATTTAATAGTCCACTACCTTGACCAGCGAGCTTAGTTTCGCTGGTTATTTGTATAATGAAATGAGGAGGCGATGACGTGACAAATCGATTTTCACTAGAGAGCAGAGAACTTGAGACATTCATGGGTCAGATGGTCGTGATTTGTCCACGTTGTGGGGGACGAGCGGACGTTATGGAGAAGGCTAATGAGGTACGCTTGAGCTGTTTTCAGTGCGGTTATCTACAAATGAAGCAGAGCGGTACGAAATACATCGGCGGAGCTTTCGATGTACATTTCAGATTGCCGCTCTATCTGCAAACTGGTTGTTGTGGTCATGTCCTATGGGCTTATAATCAGGAGCACCTCGCGTATATGAGACAGTACGTGGAAGCGAGTGTTCGGACAAGCGACGGCGCGAACCGCAGTATTGAGAGTCGCTTGCCCAAGTGGATGAAGCAAAAGCACAACCGTGAAGATGTGTTGCGGGCAATCAAGCGCTTAGAACTCGCATGTGAGAAAGGATGAACAGCGATGGACCGACAAAAAGAGTTACAAGAAATAGAAGAGCGGCAATTGACATCGGTGATGAACAAGACAAAGTGGGGGGAACTGAGGCGAGCGGTAGCAAATACATTCCTATTTGAACCTCCTTATCAAATCAAATATGTATTAGAGGACACACCTGATCCTGAGTTTTTATCGAAGACGGCTTATGAATCAGGTGATTGGGATGATGGATTTCCTTATCCTACCTCTTCAATCGAATGGATTCGATTGCGACCAAAGGTGTTGGTCTATAAGGGAGCTATCGTCGAACCAGACATATGTGATATGACCGATGAACTTATATCTATTTTAACGAAAGAACGAATCCCGTTCATACAGGACAATGAAATGATTCAAATTTTTGGCTATGTTCGAGATACGGGAATATTTGAACCGAAACTTGATGCATAGCGTAATTCTGTATTTATTTCGTATATACTGATTGTTTAGTTATTGTCGTGAAACAGCTAAGAGTCGGGTATGCTAAAAGAGAGACTGTTTTTAGGGAGGAATGATTGAATGGAAACAATTGATCCAAAAGACATTACCCGCATCGCCGTCGTTGGCGCCGGCTGGGTCGGCATCAGTTTTGCTTACCAATTATCGATGGCGGCACTCTGTGAAGAGCTCGTCTTGATCGACTCGAACCACGCGAAAGCGGAAGGTGAGGCTATGGACTTGAACCACGGCATCTCGTTCGCACCGAGCCCGGTTCGGATTTGGGCAGGGGATTACACGGATTGTCGTGACGCCGACATCGTCATCATCACGGCTGGAGCCGCCCAAAAGCTCGGGCAGACACAGATGGACCTCGCCGGGCAAAATGCGGTCGTCATCCGTGACGTCACAGAACAAATCATGGCGAGCGGCTTTGACGGGATCATCGTCGTCGCGACGAACCCGGTCAATGTGATGGCCCACGTCGCCTGGAAAGCGTCCGGCTTGCCGAAACACCGTGTCATCGGCTCAGGGACGGTGCTCGATACGGCGCGTCTGCGCTATAAGCTCGGCGAGTACTTCGACTTGTCGTCGCGCAACTGTCACGTCTACTATATGGGCGAACATGGTGCCGGTGGTTTCGTCGCCTGGGACAACGCCCGGATTTATGGCAAGTCGATGAAGCAATTGCTCGCAGACAATGAATCGTATCGCCAAGAGGATTTAGACGCGATCTATCAAGAAGTACGCGATGCGGCGAACCAAATCATCGGCTATAAGAGTGCGGCCTACTATGCGATCGGTCTCGGCCTGCTGCGCATCGTCCGGGCTATCGTCCGGAACGAGAACACGGTCGTGACGATTGGTGCCCATCTCGACGGGGAATACGGCGCCTCCGACCTCCATATCGGGGTACCTGCCTTGATCGACCGGAGCGGTATCAGTCAAATCATCGAGATCGACTTGACGGCTGAGGAGCAACAACAGTTCGACGCATCGGTCGGACGGATTCGCCAGGCGATTGACAAAATCGAGACAAGTTCATAACAAAAACCCGGCTGCCGTTGCAGCCGGGTTCGTTGTTACGACGCCTTTTTCTCGGCGACGTCTTTCTTGTAATACTTTTCAGACGAGAAGAATTCGGTCGTCAGTCGCTTCACTTCACCGCTTAGCATCAAGACGGCGATCATGTTCGGGATGAGAATCATCGCGAGCATGAAGTCGAGGAAGTTCCAAATCATCTGGGCGCCACCGATTGAACCGATGACGATTGATGCGATATAGACGACTTTCATCACTTTACCTGCCGTTAAACCGAACAAGTACTCGGCTTGGCGTGATCCATAAAAGATGATGACGATGATCGTCGACAAGACGAAGAAGATGAGTGAGATCGTCACGAGCAAGCTGCCCGTATAACCGAAATATTCACGGAAAGCGATGGTCGTGAGGGCGGCCGGGTCGCTCATCGCGCCTTCACGTGTCCAAACACCAGACGATAAGACGACGAACGCGGTCGTGCTGCAGATAATGAGCGTATCGATGACGATCCCGATGACGGCCCAGAAACCTTGGCGGACCGGGTGATCGGTCTGGGCGGCCGCGTGCGCGATCGGTGCCGTCCCAAGACCGGCCTCGTTCGAATAGAGTCCGCGGGCGAAGCCCCAACGGATCGTCTCAGCAATGGCGGCCCCGGCAAATCCGCCGAGCGCGGCCATCGGTTGGAACGCGTACGAGAAGATGAGACCGAGAACGTCAGGGATTTGCGAGAAGTTCATCAAGACGATGATGAACCCGGCTCCGACGTACACGAGTGCCATCGCCGGAACAATGATCTCCGTCACTTTAGCGATTCGTTTCATGCCACCGAAGACGACGAGTGCGACGAGTCCGGCGACGATAATCCCGGTAATGAGCGTGTCGCCGTTGAACGTCTCACGGACGGCCGAGCTGACGGCGTTGCCTTGGACCATGATGCTCGGGATGAGCTCGATCATGAGGGCGAACGCGAACCATGAGGCGAGCCATTTCCACTTCAGCCCTTTGGCCATATAGTAGACCGGGCCGCCGACAAATTCGCCGGCTTCATTTTTCTCGCGGTAACGGACGGCGAGGACACTTTCCGAGAACTTGATGGCCATCCCGACGACGGCGATGACCCACATCCAGAAGATGGCGCCCGGTCCCCCGAACATGATCGCAGCCGGGACGCCGATGATGTTGGCGGCACCGATCGTCGACGATAACGCCGACGTCAACGCCTGACGAGGACTGATGTCGCCTTCGCCTTTCGGTTTTTTAAAGACGCTTCCTAGCGTTTGTTGAACTATATAAAGCGGGTATCGGAATTGAAAGAATCCTAATTTGATGGTCAAGTATACACCTGATAACACGAGTAGGGAGATGATTGGGACTCCCCATAACCAATCTGAAAACGACGTCACGATATTCACAATCTGATCCACATCACCACTCCTAATCCAGTATTTTACTTATATAGTGTTACCTAAGCAGCGTCTCGCTAAACCTGTTATTTCATATGAAGGAGGAGAATACTCATGAAACTTGCTAAACAATTGATCGTCTCAGGACGCGTCCAAGGGGTCGGCTTTCGCTATTTTTGTCAAGCGACCGCGATTGAATCGAACCTAAAAGGGTGGGTCCGAAACTTGAGTGATGGTACGGTCGAGCTCCACGTCGAAGGGGAAGAGACGGACTATGCCTTGTTCAAACGCGCGCTCTACGATGGGAATCGGTTCGTCGGCGTCGAACAGATCGAAGAAACGGATATCGCGGAAGCATCGTATCGTGAATTCGATATCCGCTATTGACTATTTTTTTGAAAAGATGATATGAATTCGGTTGACAAGTAGGCTCCTGTTGTAAAAAAGAGGGGGCTTTTTTTTATGGAAATCTACTTCGCGGAAAAATAAACATCTTTTTTAAAGATAGGGTGGTCAAAAAAAAGATAGTGTGTATAATGGAATAGACCAAGCGCTTCATTGTCAGAAAATTTAGTTATTTAGTTGCATTGCACGACACGGAAGGCATTACAATGTATGTGGAGGTAGTTGTATGAAAAAATCAACATTATTCCCGTTAGCGTTTACGATTTTCGCATTATTCTTCGGAGCCGGGAACTTGCTGTTCCCACCGATGCTAGGAGCGTTAGCAGGTGAGAACCTGTTCCCAGCCCTAGTCGGATTCGTCATTACCGGCGTCGGACTTCCTTTACTCGCCTTGTTCGCAGTCGCGCGGGTCGGTGGAGGGTCTGATCAAATCGCCCAGTATATTCCGAAGCGTCTTGCACTCCTTTTGACGGGATTAATGTACGTGGCCATCGGACCGTTCTTCGGGATTCCTCGGACGGCAGCGGTCACGTATGAGATGGGAGTCGTGCCGTTTCTCGGTGCGCCGTCGACGTTCACACTCGCCATCAGTTCAACTGTCTTTTTCGGCTTGACGTTCCTCTTGACGCTCCGCGCTCAAAAGTTGATCGAGATCATCGGACGGATCATTACGCCGATCCTCCTCGTCTTGCTTGCTGGCATCGGGATCACAAACCTTGTGGCCCCGCTCGGCTCACCGGTCGCGCCAGCAGCAGGGTATGAGACGTGGCTCGGGGCACTCGGTGAAGGCTTTAAACAAGGTTACTTGACGATGGACGTATTCGGGGCACTCGTCTTTGGTGCAATCGTCCTCGTCACACTTAAAGCGAACGGGATGTCGGATCAAAAAGAAGCGTCATCGCTTCTCCGGACGTCCGGTTTACTCGCCGTCACGTGTTTGATGCTCGTCTACATCTCGCTCGCATCGATCGGGGCGAACATGACGGGTGTTACGGGAACGACTGACGGCGCAAGCCTCCTTCAAACGTTTGCCGGTACATCGTTCGGTCAAGTCGGCATGCTCGCACTCGGGGCAGCGGTCTTCCTTGCTTGTTTGACGACAGCGGTCGGACTCATCAGTGAGTTTTCACGGTTCATGAGTAACACGTTCGAGTCGCTCAAGTACTACCAAGTCGTCATCGGGACAACGCTATTCGGTTACTTGATTTCACTCGTCGGCCTCGGCACATTGATTGAAATCGCGATACCGTTGCTCACGCTCTTGTACCCGGTCATGATCGCACTCGTGCTCGTTTCGGTCACGGAACGGATTCAACGTAACCCGCAAGTCGCCATGAAGGCGACCGTTTACACGGCGCTCGTGTTCTCGTTGTTCGAGACGGCACAAGGCTTGGCTCCAACAGCCGTGACTGCATGGGTCACGAACTTGCCGATGGCTGAAATCGGGCTCGCCTGGGCAGTTCCGACGTTGATTGTTTATGTCGTCACACTGTTCTTACCGAAACAGCGGTCGAGTCGATCACTCGCCGAGTCACGCATCTCATAATTTTACCGTCACCCATCCTCTGGTCCAGGATGGGTGTTTTGCTGTCTTATCGTTTGCTCATTTCATTCATCAACAAGTAAAATGAATAGATGAAAAGGAAGTGACACACGTTGACAACAAAACAAAAGAAACAATTGGCGATCCTCATGCTAAACATGTTCATCGCCGTAGCAGGATTCGGGATTATCATTCCAATCATCCCGGACTATTTAAAAATGATTGGCGAAGGTGGTACCGCCGCCGGACTGATGATTTCGGTCTTTGCCGGGGCCCAGCTACTCATGTCACCGATTGCGGGGAAATGGGCTGACGTTTACGGTCGCCGGCTGATGATTATTTCAGGGCTTATTGGGTTCACCATCTCGATGGCAGTCTTTTACTTATCGGACAATCTGACGGTCTTACTGATCTCGCGCGCCATCGGCGGAGTCGGGGCCGCATTGCTCATTCCAGCAATCTTTGCGTACGTGGCCGACATCACGACGCTCAAACAACGGGCGAAAGGGAATAGCTATATTTCCGCGGCAATGTCGCTCGGGATCGTCATCGGACCCGGGATTGGTGGCTTTTTCGCCGAATTCGGGCTGAAAGCACCGCTCTTGTTGTCGGCGATTGTCTCATTCGTCGCCGTCATATCGTCAATCATTCTATTGAAAGAGCCGGACCGGGAACCATACGTCCGGACGAACGAGACCGAATCGTTACCACGTCAACTCTTATCGTCGACTAAAAAACCTTATTTCTTCGTGCTCGTCATCAACTTGGTCATGGCGTTTGGCCTCATGGCCTACGAATCGGTGCTCGGACTGTTCGTCAGTGAGACGTTCAGTGCGACGCCGCAAGAAATTGCCGTCATGATCACAGGTACGGGGATCGTCAGTGTCATCGTTCAGCTGTTTGCCGTCGACCGACTCGTCTCGCTCTTCGGTGAGATCAAAGTCGTGCTCATCTTTATCATGCTCGCGGCACTCGGCTTCTTGTTCTCGCTGTTCGCGGGATCGTATGCGATTTTCTTCGCGATCACGCTCATCATCTTCTTGTCGACCTCGATTCTTCGTCCGGTGTTGAATACGCTCGTGTCGAAGATGGCAGATAAAGAACAAGGCTTCGCGATGGGGATGAACAACGCCTATATGAGTATCGGTAATATCGTCGGGCCGACGCTTGCCGGGATTGCCTTCGATATCGACATGCGCTATCCGTTCATCATGGGACTTGTCTTGTTGCTCGTGACGTTTAGCGGGACCCTAAATTGGTCAAAGCGAAACGCGGAGACATCGTTCGAACAATAATGTGAGGAGGAAACACGATGATTTATGTCGGTGTGACCGGTTGGGGAGACCACGACCTGCTCTATACGACGCCGGAAGAGCGGAAGCACAAACTGTCGACATACGCCGGGCACTTTCCGACGGTGGAGGTCGACTCCTCGTTCTATGCGATTCAACCGGTGACAAACTATGAGAAATGGAATCGTGAGACGCCGGACGGCTTTCAGTTCGTCGTCAAAGTTTCCAGGGAAATGAGCGGTCACGACCGTGAACCGAAGCTGCCGCTCGCCGAACTGTTCGAGCGCTACCGGACATCGGTCGAGCCGCTCAAACAGGCGGGTAAACTTCGGGCCGTCCTCGTCCAACTCCCGCCGTGGTTCGACGTCTCGAAGCCGCATCTCGACTATTTAAGGACGATTCGAGCGGAGCTGATCGACTATGACATCGCCGTCGAGTTTCGGAACCCGACGTGGTTCTCGGAAGCATTTCGCGACCGGACGCTCGCGTTCTTGAGCGAGCAACGCTTCATCAACACGGTGTGCGACGAACCTCAGACGAAAGAGAGCAGCATCCCGTTCGTCCCGGTCGTCACGAACCCGGAAGTCGCAGTCGTCCGTCTGCACGGCCGCAATACGGCAGGGTGGCTCCGCAAACCCGGGATGACGAGCCAAGAGTGGCGTCACGTCCGTTGCCTGTATCGATACAGCGAAGACGAACTGCAAGAACTTGCGACGGCGTGCCGGGCACTCGAACGAGATGCCAAGTCGGTCTACGTCTATTTCAACAACAACTCGGCCGGGGATGCGGCACCGAACGCGAAACGTTTGATTGAGATTCTCGGTGCCGAGTATGAGCTCGCCCCGAGCCAAATCAGCCTGTTTTAGGAAGAGGGGATGGCCGTGCATACGATTAAAATCTTTCATTACAATGACTTGCATTCAAAATTTCATAATTGGCCCCAACTTGTCTCCTTTTTGAACGAACGCCGACACGAGGATACGCTCGTCTTCGACCTCGGCGATCATGCCGATCGAACACACCCGGCGACGGAAGTGACGAAAGGGCAAGTGAACGTCCGCTTGCTCAATCGGCTCAATCCGACGGCCGTGACGATCGGCAACAACGAAGGCATCACGTTTCCGCACGACTGGCTCGATTCGCTCTATGAGGATGCGACGTTCCCCGTCTTGCTCGCGAACGTCTATCAAGCGGACGGGACGCGACCGGACTGGGCGACGGAGACGCTCGTCCTCGAACGGTCCGGTGTGCGTGTCGGTCTGTTCGGCGTGACCGCACCGTATGAAGAGCTGTATCCTGAACTCGGTTGGCAAATTGAGTCACCGCTGACGGCGACTGCTCGGGCACTCGAGGAACTCAAAGGATGTGACGTCATCATCGCGCTCAGTCACCTCGGTTTCTACGCCGACGAGCGAATCGCTGAAGCGTTCCCGGCTATCGATGTCATCCTCGGGGCACATACGCACCACGTGTTAGACGACGGCGTCATGAAAAACGGGGTGTTGATCGCCCAGGCCGGGAAGTACGGGCAATACGTCGGAGAAGTCGAGTTGACGCTTCGGGACGGCCAAGTCGTAGAGAAGAAGGCGTGTCTCCATGACTTGACAGATCACGTTCAGGACGACGACACGCTACGGGCGTTGCGGTTGGAGTATGAACAAGCTGAGAGTTTGCTTGACGTGACGATTGCCGCCACACCAGGCTATGTGAGCGATTGGTTCGGACCATCTCCGATTGCGGAATTGTTGGCGGATGGATTAATGGACTGGTGTGATGCCGAAGTAAGCATCCTTCCATCGGGCATCCTGCTTGAAGGGTTGGCACCCGGACAAGTCACGCTCAATATGCTCCATCGCATCTGTCCGCACCCGATCAATCCATGCCTGTTGACACTCGACGGCGCAACGTTGCTTCGTTTCTTGAGCGATGTTCATGAGGAGCCGTTCACGACGATGCACGTGCGTGGGCTCGGATTCCGCGGGACGGTGCTCGGACACCCGATCGTCCACGGTCTTGAATTGAAACAAGGCCGCTACTTTCTTCACGGCAACGAGATCAGTCTTGAACAGATGTATCGTGTCGCCACGGTCGATATGTTCACGTTCGGTCCGCTCCTGCCGTATTTGGCGGACCAGCCGAAGCGTTACTTTATGCCGGAACTCCTGCGTGACGTACTACGTGAAACGATCATGGCGCGCCATGACGCGATTCGAAAACGATAGAGGAACGGCAGGCGGGCATGATATGATAGGAAAGTGGAGGTGTGAAAATGATTAGAGTGAATCACCATGGATATACGGTCATCGAAGAGAAGCGTGACGGGTTTGATGAAGAGGCGTTCATCGCTCGTTATAGCGATGTGCTCGATAAATACGATTACATCGTCGGCGATTGGGGACATGGTCAACTTCGTCTCAAAGGATTTTATGAAGTGAAGTCGAAGTTTGCCACGTACGATAATCGAATCGACCATGTGATGGACTATGTATACGAGTACTGTAACTTCGGTTGTCCGTTCTTCGTGTTGAAGAAAGAGACAGAGATTGATGAAAGTGAAGACGGTCCCGTGTTTGGTGGAACGAAACAACCGCTTAAACTAAAACGAAAATTCAATAAAGCGGAAGAAGCTGAAACTTCGACCGGTTCATGACGCGCTGATGACATCAGCGCTTTTTTTATTACATATATTTCCTAGATGTTTCGTTTAGGTGAAATGACGGTGTGACAGGTTTAGAGATAAGAAAATTGTGATAACTTATATATAAGGTAACTTTTTCTGTTCGGGTTTTGGAAGCGAGGTGGAAGGATGCAACACGTACAAACGACGACCGTCGGCGATCGCGATGACGTCCATAACCGAATCCACAACTTAGGATTAGGTTTATTGACAATGCTGTTCTTCGGATTGGGGAGTATCATGACATTCTACTTCACAGCTGCGGTCTTGCTGTTTGAGTTGGTCCACGTCTTGCTCGTTCGCCGGTTCGAGTATCGGAATACATTCCTAAGAAGCCGGCTGTTCAAGGCAATCTCACTGACTGTTGTCGCTACAGGTGTGCTCTTATTTATTCTATCGATGTCACAGTTTTTTATGGGCAATATCTTATATTAACAGGGGAAAGGAGAAACCTTTCCCCTGTTTTCGTGTTTTTTGAAACCTTCTGCCGGCCAATGACGTACACTAAGGAAAGAACACAAACAAAGGATGGATACTATGACAGCACAATGGAAACAACACGCACAAAAAATGTTGACAGGCAATCGCTGGCTACTCGCTGGAATTTTGATTTTGTTCGTTATCTTAAACGGGATCCCTCAATCGTTCGCACCGACGATTGACGCAGAGTCAATGGAACCATTGACGTCTATCGAGATGACGTTATCGTTCTTATCGTTCCTTCTGACGTTGTTGATCGCACCGCTCACGGTCGGATGGTCATGGCTCGTCCTCTCCGTGTCACGCGGCGACAAGCCGGCCGTCTCGAAATTATTTGAACCGTTCCAAACCGGCTATGTGAAGCACGTGCTCGCTCCGTTCTTCGTAGGGTTGTTCATCTTCTTATGGGCATTGTTACTCGTGATCCCAGGAATCGTTAAAGCGTTCTCGTACTCGCTCACGAACTATATTTTACGTGATCAGCCGGAACTGTCGGCTCTCGAGGCAATCACCGAGTCACGTCGGATGATGGATGGCCACAAGATGGACGCGTTCAAGCTCGTCCTTTCGTTCATCGGTTGGTTCTTCGTCGGTGTGCTCACGCTCGGAATCGGCTTCTTGTATGTATATCCGTACTTCTCGACGACGTACGCTGCGTTCTATGATTCGCTCCGAGGAGCAGATCAGCGGCGCACGAACCACGTCGGGACGCCTGATATGGAACAAGGCTTCTAAAAAAAACCTCCGCTCAAATTTTGAGCGGAGGTTTTGTCATGCTTCGACTTGTTGTTTGTTCAGGTACGGCTTCAACGACAACGTGTGTTCAGCGACGACTTTGCGAATCGTCTTCGTCTTCGAACGCATGACGAGCGACGTCGTCTCGACGATATCGTCCGTCAAGAACTTGACGCCGTCGAGCAGTTCACCTGTCGTGACACCGGTCGCGGCAAAGATGCAATCGTCACTCTTGACGAGATCGTCGATCGTGAGGAGTTGGAGCGGGTCCTCGATGCCCATCGAGATGACGCGGGCCGTCTCTTCTTCGTTCATCGGGTGAAGGCGGGCTTGCATATCGCCGCCGAGCGCCTTGACGGCTGCTGCCGTGATGACGCCTTCTGGTGCGCCGCCTGTCGAGATGAAGATGTCGATCGGGTTCGATTTGATGGCTGCGGCGATCCCGGCCGAGACATCGCCGTCATCGAACAGTTTGACGCGTGCGCCCATACGCATCGCCGCTTGACGGAGATGTTCGTGGCGATCGCGGTCTTGCATGATGACGGTCACTTCTTCGATACGTTTGCCGTTATAGAGCGCGGCTTTCTCGATGATCGACTCGAGCGGTTCGTCGAGCGAGACTTTCCCTTTCAGGTTCGGTCCGACAACAAGTTTATCCATATACATATCAGGTGCGTGGAGGAGAGCGCCTTTATCGGCGACTGCGATGACGACCATGGCGTCGCCGAGTCCTTTGGCGACGATCGATGTCCCTTCGAGCGGATCGACCGCGATATCGACTTCCGGCCCGAACGTCGTACCGAGGCGTTCGCCGATGTAAAGCATCGGCGCCTCATCTAATTCGCCTTCACCAATCACGACAGTCGCATCCATATTGACCGTACCGAGCACTTCGCGCATCGCTGACGTCGCCGCGTCATCGGCCTCGTTCTTTTGGCCGCGACCAATCCATTTTGATGATGCCAGTGCCGCTGCCTCGGTTGCTCGTACGATCTCTAACGCTAATTCTCGTTCCATAGTGTTGAACCCTCCACGTGATTTCTATTTAATGTGACATACTAATTAAAGTGTTAATCCGTGGATTAGTGTATCACAATCGGATAAATGATGTAAATAGGGGAGATTCTTTTCTCGAGTCGGAAAAAAGATTATGATAAGGGGCAGGGGGGATGACGATGTATTTTGTAAATAGAGAAAAAATCAATGAGACGCTGGCCCACATGGAAACGATGTTGTATCGGATCAATCAGCTCGAAGGGGACGCGTTCACACTTGAACTTGCGAAAGAGCGTTTGGCCGTGCATTTGATGGAAGGCGTCATCGATGTCGGCAACTCGATGATTGACGGCTTCATTATGCGCGATCCGGGGAGTTATGAAGATATCGTCGACATTTTATTGGACGAGCGCGTACTCGACGCCCAGACGGCTCAAGCGGCGAAAGAGCTCGTCATGATGCGTGCCTATTACGTCCGGGAGTTCGTCACGTCGGATTCGGCTCGCTTTGACGCCTGGACGGAGCGTCAAAAAGAGACGTTCGCAGCATTTCCCGAGCAAGTCCGCCGCTATTTAGAAGTGGAACTTGGACCAGTATCAGCATTTCTACCGGAAAGCGAGTGATTAGATGAATTTAATTAAAGGATACTTATTTGATTTAGATGGAACGATCTATGCGGGCACCGAGCCGATCAAAGCAGCGGTCGACTTCGTGAACCGGCTCGAGGCGACAGGCTTCCCGTACTTGTTCGTCACGAACAACGCCTCGATGACGCCGAAACAAGTCGCGGATAAGCTCGTGTCGATGGGTGTTCATGTGACGCCCGAGCACGTCTTGACGAGTGCGATGGCAACGGCCCGTTATATCGAGAAGATGACACCAGGGGCGACCGTTTATATGATCGGGGAAGACGGTCTCCGGATCGCGCTTGAAGAGCGTGGCTTCCATGTGACGGACGAACCGAAAGCCGACTACGTCGTCATCGGGCTCGACCGCCACATCACGTACGAGAAATTGGCGAAAGGTGCGCTCGCGATTCGGTCCGGCGCCCGCTTCATCTCGACGAACGGGGATATCGCCATCCCGACCGAGCGCGGCTTTTTACCGGGCAACGGGGCGCTGACGTCCGTGCTCACGGTGACGACGGAGAAAGACCCGTTCTTCATCGGCAAGCCGGAGCCGGTCATGATTGACATCGCCCTCGAGATGATCGGTCTGACGAAAGATGAGGTCGTCATGGTCGGGGACAACTACCATACGGACATCTTGTTTGGGATCAATGGAGGGCTACGGACGCTGCACGTCAATTCAGGCGTTCACGGGCCGGCGTTCATCCAAGAACAAGAAAAGCTCCCGACCTATATGGTCGAGAGCTTGGACGAATGGACACATGCATGAAAAAAAGGGATGACGCTTGTCTCCCTTTTTGTTTAGAATACTTGTTCGACTTCGACGATGCCAGGTACTTCTTCAATGAGCGCGCGCTCAATTCCGGCTTTCAAAGTGATTGTTGAAGACGGGCAGCTGCCGCATGCACCCATCAAACGAAGTTTGACGATGCCTTCTTCTACATCAACGAGTTCGACGTCACCGCCGTCGCGAAGCAAGAACGGGCGTAATTTATCGAGTACTTCTTGGACTTGATCAAACATTTCCATGGTATCTACCCCTTTCTGGTTCTCTTCTATTCTAGCAAGTTTGAGATTGTTTCTCAATCATTAACGCTGAGCGTTTTGTGACAAGGGCGCTGCGTGGTTTTTGTATAATAGAAATGGATAGGGGGAATGACGATGAAAATTACGGTATACGGGGCAGAAGTACAGTGTGCGAGCTGTGTCGGGGCACCGAGCTCGGTCGAGACATATGAATGGTTACAAAGTGCGCTCGCCCGGAAATATCCGGAGCGCAAGTTCGAGTTCGAATACATCGACTTCGAGCAAGCGGATGATGAGATCGCCGAGGCAATCAAGCAAGACGAATGGTTTTACCCGCTCGTCCTCTTGAACGGGGAAGTCGTCGACGAAGGAGTCGTCCAGTTGCGTAAAGTGTATACGGCGATTGACGAGAATTAAACGACATCATAAAACAAGGTTGAGCGAATACACATTCGTTCAACCTTGTTTTCGATTTAGCGAAGTTGGAACGACGACGTCGCTGAACTTGCCGTGTATCCTGAGAGCGTCGCATCCGCCGAATCAATAATCTGAAAATTTAGACAAGTATATCAGGGACAGAGATACAAGACTTTTGGCGCAAGGCAAAGAAGGATGAACGGATAAGCGGCTGTCATCACATAAAAAAATCGCGAGAAGGCAAGGTAGCCATTTCGCGATTCGGTCATATTATTTGATGACTTTATGTTTCCACAGGATACCGGACTTGAGAAGTCGGGCCACTTTCCCGGTCAGCGACTGTTTCCCCATGAAGACGCCGAAGCCGGCCTTCTTCCCGAGCGACCCGAGCGTGCCTCGAAGTTTAATATCCGGCAACTCAGGATAAGCCACGCCTTTCCACTTGCAGAGCAGCACTTGGACGATCTGTTCCGCTTGTGCCTCGGCGAGTTGACCTGAAGGTGCGTACGGGAGGCTGGCGTTGTCACCGACGACGAAGACGTCAGGGAAATCGGGGACGTAGTGGTGCGGTGTCAGTTTCACACGGCCGCCCCCATCGAGCTCCCAGCCTTGGTTCCGGACGACGGCGACCGGTTGGATCCCGGCCGTCCAGACCGTCAAGTCAGCGGCAAAGTGTTGTTCGTGGTTCCACAGACCGTCTGGGTCGACCCGGACGATGTTGGCATTGTTGATGACTTCAACGCCATGCTCTTCAAACCACGATTGAACGTACATCGAGACACGGCTCGATAAAAAGGACAGGACGGAAGGACCACGGTCGAACAGTCGGACGGTCAGATCGGGACGGCTCTCCCGGAGTTCGCTCGCGAGCTCGACACCGGATAGTCCGGCCCCGACGATCGAGACGATCGAACCGGGCGACAAGCCGTTGATCGCTTGTTGCGTCTTGCGTGACTCTTCTAACGTTTGGATACTGTACGTGAACTCGGCGGCGCCGGGCACGTTATGGTATTTGTCCTCGCAGCCTAAGCCGATGACGAGGTCGTCGTACGGCACTTTTTCCCCGCTTGCGAGCAACACCATCTTGTCGGTCGTATCGATATCCGTGACTTGCCCGTATATGTAGTCGACTTCTTCCGGGAAATCGACACGGATGTCACGATCGGATACCGTTCCTGCGGCTAGTGCATAATACTCTGTTTTTAATCCGTGATAAGGTAGACGGTCGATTAATGTGATCGATACGTCCTTCAGCTGATGGCCGAGGACGCGTTCGATTACACGCATACCCCCGTAACCGCCTCCTAAGACGACTAATTTGCGCATAAAAATCCCCCTTTGTTACTCTCTAACTGTACCATGATATAATACCTCGTAGAAGAACCATTTTCCCGCAATAGGGGAAGAAAGACGGTGAAAAAAATGATGAATCCGATCATCGAGTTTTGTGCCTCGAACTTAGCGATGGGTTCACAGATCGCCCGGGCCAAACTAGAGTCCGATCCTGACCTAGACGTCGTCGAATATGGCTGTACCGGCTACTGTGGGGTCTGCTCGCTCGACTTGTTCTGTCTCGTCGACGGAGAAGTCGTGATCGGGGAGACGCCGGAGCAACTCGTTACGAACGTGTATGAAAAAATCGAAGAGATAGCCTGGTAAAAAAGTTTGAGATTTCTCAAACTTTTTTCTTTTTGACCCGTTGCTTTTTTTAAAACGGTTTGGTATATTCTAAGAGGTTCGAATGTAGGTTGTCTGACGTTTAACAACACAAAAAGAAAGCGTTTCAAACGGTAGGGCACATCTTGGTTCGGGTATAACACAATTATCGGGTTTTCAATATGAAAGGAGCACAACACCAATGAATATCATGAGCGTGGTTGGTATTTTGGCACTAATTGGAATCGCTTACATCTTCTCGACCAACCGTAAAGCCATCAAATGGCGTACAGTCCTTGCCGCTTTCGCGGTGCAGTTTACATTTGCATTCCTCGTCCTCTTCACATCGGCAGGACGCACAGCGTTGGAATGGATCTCAGGAGGCGTCCAAAACGTCTTGAACACGGCGAACGCCGGAATCAGCTTCGTCTTCGGTACGGCTGTCGGGGGAGACAACTTCGTCTTCGCGTTCCAAGTCTTACCGATCATCATCTTTATGTCTTCTTTAATTGCCTTTCTTTACTACATCGGCGTCATGCAATGGGTCATCCGTATCCTCGGTACGGCACTTGCAAAAGCACTCGGAACGTCACGTAAAGAATCGCTTTCAGCGACGGCGAACATCTTCGTCGGTCAGACGGAAGCACCGCTCGTCATCAAGCCTTACCTTCCAACAATGACACAATCTGAATTGTTTGCCGTCATGGTTGGTGGTCTCGCATCAGTTGCCGGTTCGGTACTTGCTGGATATGCCGCACTCGGTGTTCCGCTCGAGTACTTGCTCGCCGCGAGCTTCATGGCCGCGCCTGCCGGTTTGATGTTTGCAAAAATCATCGTTCCGGAAACGGATGTACCGGATGATGATATCGAAATTGCTGAAGATGAAGAAGATAAAGCAGCAAACTTCGTCGATGCGGCCGCTCGCGGTGCGTCAGACGGTTTGTTCCTCGCATTGAATGTCGGTGCGATGCTTCTTGCCTTCGTTTCATTGATCGCACTCGTCAACTTGATCCTCGGTGGAATCGGTGGCTTGTTCGGCTTTGACGGTCTCTCACTTCAATTGATTCTCGGTTATGTGTTTGCACCGCTCGCGTTCGTCATCGGTGTGCCATGGGCAGATGCCGTACAATTCGGTAGCTTCCTTGGACAAAAACTCGTCTTGAACGAATTCGTTGCCTTCTCTGAGTTCGCACCGATCATCGGTTCAGGTGATTTGTCAGCTCGTACAGAAGCGATGATCGCGTTCGCACTCTGTGGATTCGCCAACATCTCATCACTCGCTATCCTTCTCGGTGGTCTTGGTGGTATGGCTCCGAACCGTCGTAACGACATCGCACGTATGGGTGTCCTCGCGATTCTCGCAGGTACGCTTGCGAACTTGATGTCAGCGACTCTCGCTGGTCTTCTTCTCTAATCGTTATTCACAAACAAGAGCGCTCACTCCGGTGGGCGCTCTTGTTTGTGGTCTCCATATATTGAACACAAAAAATCACCCAAGGAATGTTTCCTTTGGATGATTTGGCGTTACGCTTGCAGTTGCATTTGTTGACGTTCGATCCACGGCTTCAACTTCAGGAAGAGCGGGACGAACAAGGCGGTGATCAATAATGCCTTAATCAAGTTGAACGGTAAGATACCGTACAGGACGAGGTTCGTCTTGACTGCTGGATCGGCCATCTCGGTCATTCCGAAGAAGAACGCGTAAGCTGGTAAGATGAGTAGATAGTTCAAAATCGCCAAGCTGAGCGCCATCGTGATCGTACCGGCCACGAGGCCTGAAGCGAGCGCTTTATTCGTTTTACGTTTATGGTAGAACCAAGCGACCGGATACATGAATGCGACACCTGCAAAGAAGTTCGCGACTTCACCGACCGGAACGCCGCCACCGTTAAAGACATAGTAGAGGACGTTTTTTAGAGCGACGACCACGACGCCTGCTAGTGGCGAGAAGACGATTCCGGCGACGAGCGCTGGGATGTCACTGAAATCCACTTTTAGGAATGGCGGTAGGAAAGGCAGCGGGAAGTTAAAGAGCATGAGGACGAATGAAATTGCCCCGAGCATCGATAGCGTCACCAGTGTTGTCAATCGTTTGTTGCGCGTTGTTTTCATCAAAATCTCTCCTTTTGTCGCTCCTTGATGAATGGCACCCGTCGCATAGAAAAACCCGATTGCATCATACAATCGGGAGAGTTTACGCGCATACGAAATAGATGTTTTCTCACGTAGGAATGCCCACGCCAAAGAAAACATCCGAATATCGGTCGGATGCCGCCATCTTCTCCCATCCAGACTTTACTGTCGGCTTTCGAATCTCACGAAATCAGCAAGCAACGCCTTGCTCGCTCACGGGCTGAGAAGATCTTGTCTTCAATACCGCCGGTCGGGAATTTCACCCTGCCCCGAAGATGGAACGATTTAATTTTTTTTGTTACAGTTTAGTTATACAAGATATTTCACAAAATCACAAGTCAGTTGACTTGAAGTGAAGATAAATGAGGAGGAGTTCAGATGATTCATTTGACAGAACCAGCCGCACTACAAGTCATCGATATGATGAAACAGACCGAACGCCCTGAAGCCCAGTTCTTACGCATTAAAGTCCAAGGTGGTGGGTGTACCGGCCTATCCTACGGGATGGGGTTCGATGAAGACAAGACGGACAAGGATGTTCAGTTCGACCATCATGGCGTCCGCGTCATCGTCGCCGAAGCTGATCACGGTGTCGTCGACGGGCTCGAAATCGACTATAAGCAGTCGATGCTCGGTGGCGGCTTCACGATCAAAAACCCGAACGCGATCGCGACGTGCGGTTGCGGCTCGAGTTTCCGGACGGCGGCGAACGCCGGCACGCCCGGGGATTGCTAAACGATAGACGGGTTGCCGACATGTTCGGCAACCTTTTTTGGTGAGTATGTTAATGAGAGGAAATGAACGGGAATATTGGTGGAAGAAGGATGAGAAGGGGGTAGGAGTGATGAGGAAAGTGTTGATTTTTGGTGGCTCACGTTACTTTGGGAAACGGCTCGCACTGCGGCTCGCTGAAGCCGGGGACGACGTGACGATTGTCACACGCGGACAGCTGCAAGTGCCGGAAGCGGAAGGCATCCGCTCCATTAAAGGCGACCGTCAGTCGGTCGCGACGATGAAAGACCTCGCACGCAACGAGTATGACCTCGTCTACGACAATATTTGTTTCAATCCGTATCAGGCGAAGATCGCGACAGATGCCTTCATGGACCGGGTCGGGAAATATGTGCTCACGTCGACGATGTCCGTCTATGCGCCAGAGGCAGCTTTAAAAGAGAGTGACTTCAATCCGCTCCATCATGAATATCACCTCGACGCGGAACACGATTACGGACAAGGGAAACGAGAGGCCGAATCGTACTTCTTCCATCGGGCCTCGTTCCCGGTCACGACGGTGCGTTTGCCGATCGTCCTAGGGCCGGATGATTACACCGACCGGTTAAAATTTTATGTCGACGCGGTTCGGAACGAAGAACCGATCGTATTACATCACCCGGAGGCGTTGATGGGATTCATCTCGAGTTTCGAGGCGGCAGCTTTCTTGGAATGGGTCGGCCGTGCCGATGTGAGGGGGCCGTTCAACGCCGCGAGCGACGGCCTCATCTCGCTAGGTGCGCTTATGGAACGAATTGGACAGCATATCGGTAAACCGGTCCAAATCATTAAGGATGGGGAGTCGTCCCCGTACGATACGGACGTCGACTACTACATGTCGAACGCCGAGGCGAAAAAAGCTGGCTTCGTGTTCACGCAACTCGATGATTGGATTGACCGTGTCATCATTCAAACGATCCGCAAATGAAAAAACGGCCTCTCATCGTTCGCAGATGAGAGGCCAGTCTTTATTTCCCGGCAAATACCGAGGTTGAATGTTGTGGGTGACGCGCTGTCGGGTCGACGAGCTGCTTCACTTGGTTGACGGCGATCGGTGCTTCACCGAAGCCGGTCGCGATCAATTTCACTTTGCCTTCGTACGTGGCGATGTCACCGCAAGCGAAGATGCCTGCGACTGTGGTCTCCATTCGTGAGTCGACACGGATCGTGTTTTTCTCAAACTCCATGCCCCAGTTTTTGATCGGGCCGAGCGATGAGACGAATCCGTAGTTACAAATCAAGTCGTCGATGTCGACGAACTTCGATGCGCCGTCTTTGTCCGTCAGTTCGACCGACTCGATATGGGTCGCACCTGAGAGCGATTCGATATTATAAGGCGTCCAGACGTTGATCGTCGAGGCCTTCATTTGTTCGACCGTATGCTCGTGAGCCCGGAAGCGGTCACGACGGTGGACGATATGGACTTCTTTGGCGATACCTTCGAGCATGAGTGCCCAGTCAACGGCCGAGTCGCCGCCGCCGGCAATCATGACGCGACGGTCGCGGAATTTCTCCATGCTGTCGACGAAGTAATGAAGGTTCGCATAATCTTCACAACCGTCGAGTCCGAGCGGACGTGCGGCGAACGCGCCGTTGCCGGCTGTGATGATGATCGCTTTCGTATGGTACTCGTCCTTGTTCGTCGAGATGTGGAACGTACCGTCTTCGAGTCGCTCGACCGTTTCGACCGTCTCGCCAAGGCGATAATCTTGTTCGAACTGATCGGCTTGCGCTTTCAGTTGGTCGACTAGATCTTGGGCCTTCACTTTCGGGAAGCCGGCGATGTCATAAATATATTTCTCTGGATAGAGCGTCGATAATTGCCCGCCTAGTTGTGGCAAGCTTTCGATCAACGTCGCATCGAGTTGGCGCATACCTGCATAAAATGCGGTGAACAGTCCGATTGGACCACCACCGATAATGACTACATCTTTCGTCGATTTCATCGAATTCCTCCTCATGAAGCGTGTACTTCTATTATATGGTCTAACGTGAACTAAATCCATTCAGTACAAAGATGCAATACTTTCGAAAAAAATTCAAGAAGATAAGCTTTTTCATTGAGAAAACGGATTAAACGTCGTACAATGAACGGGAAGCAATTGTGAACATTGGTTGAACAAGAATTAGGCTTTATTGTGAACGTCTATGTGAAAAAACACACAACATAGTTGTTCAGGAAAACAAAACTTTTAAAATAAGGTGGAAATGAACATGAAACGACCTAACATTGTTATCCTCGGCGCAGGTTTCGGTGGACTCATCACGGCAGTAAACCTTCAGAAGACGCTTGCAGCTGGAGATGCAAACATCACGTTGATCAACAAACACGATTACCATTACCAAACGACTTGGCTTCATGAGCCGGCGGCTGGAACGATGAAGCCTGAGCAGGCTCGTGTCTACATTAACGACGTCGTCAATGCGTCACGCGTTAAATTTGTCAAAGGGATCGTCGATCGCGTCGATACTACAGCTAAACAAGTGATGCTCGAAGACGGATCGACTGTCGAGTACGATTACGTCGTCTTCGCCCTCGGTGGCGTACCGGAAACGTTTGGTATCCCGGGCCTTAAAGAGAACGCGATGACGATCAACTCGCTCAACAGCGTTCGTAAAATTAAAGAACATATCGAGTACTCGTTCGCACAATACAAGACGAACGGATCATCTGACCGTTCATTCGTCACGATCGTCGTCGGTGGTGCCGGATTCACAGGTATCGAGTTCCTCGGTGAGCTCGTCAACCGTGTCCCTGAACTTTGCAAACAGTACGATGTTCCCCGTGAAGCGGTCCGCATCGTTAACATCGAGGCAGCGCCAACGGTTCTTCCAGGGTTCGACCCGGAACTCACGACGTATGCGCAAAAATGGCTCGAGCGTAACGGCGTCGAGATGAAACTCGGCAACGGCATCAAAGGTGTAGAGCCAGGTGTCGTCACGTTCGGTCCACTCAAAGGTGAGACGACGGAGACGATCGCAGCGAACACGATCCTTTGGACAGGCGGCGTCAGCGGCAGCCCGATCGTTGAGAAGTCTGGCTTCGAAGCGGTCCGTAACCGTGTCATGGTCGAGGCGGACAACCGTGCCCCTGGCCACGATAACGTCTTCATCATCGGTGACTGCTCAGCTGTCATGGATCCTGTCTCGAACCGTCCGTACCCGCCGACGGCACAAATCGCGACGCAACAAGCGCACAACGTGGCGAAAAACATCGCTGCGCTCATCAACGGCAAGTCGACTTCGAAGTTCACGTATGAGAGCAAAGGGACGGTCGCGTCACTTGGTCATAACGATGGAATCGGAATCGTCATGGGCAAAAAGATCTTCGGTCGTAACGCTTCATTTATGAAGAAAGTCATCGACAACAAACACTTTATCGAGCTCAAAAAATATGGTCTCGTCCTTAAAAAAGGTAAATTCTGATTCGGTTGAGCCGACGAGCAGCCTGTTCATTTGAACGGGCTGTTTTTTCATGTCAACGATTCAGTGAACTTCTTTGACCAAGCGGATTTCTTTTCGGTATAATAGACAACGGGAAAAGGGGGCAATCACATGCACATCATCCAAGCCGTCATTGGCGCGATTTTATATTTAGTCATCTTCTTCAGCATCGGGTTCATCTTGAATATGCTGCTCAAAAAGACGTGGACGCTCGTGTTCATCTATCCGATTTTCGTCATCATGATGATCGACAACGTCAAGCTGTCAAGCTACGTCACGGAAACATCGACCGCGCTCGCGAACGTCTATGAGCGTCTGCTCGGTCTGCAGTTTCTCGACATTTTTATGCTCGGATTCGGATTGCTCGGTGCCATCTTGGCAGGGGTCACCATCCGGTACTTGCGTAAGAGCGGTTACTCGATGTTTTAAAGACGACAGAAATGTTCGTCTTTTTTTGGTTTCTGCCTACTTTTTTAGAAGCTGAACCGATATACTAGATAAGATAACGATTTAATTAGTAAGGGATGCGATACGTTTGACATTACCGATGTATACGATCAAAAAAGTGTTGAATAATAGCGTTGTCATTTGTCAACATGATACGGATCCGGAAGTCATTCTGCTTGGGAAGGGGATTGGCTTCGGCAAGAAAGCGGGCGATCTCGTCGACCCGGCCAGCGTCCCGGAGAAAGTGTATCAATTGACGGATAAGGAAGAGCAATCTCAATACCGTGAGCTCGTGAAGCACGTCGATGAAGACTTCATCGCCTTCATGCAAGACATCGTCGGCTTCATCGAGAGCAACACAGGAAAAAAAGTCGACCAACATATCCATATCGGCCTGACCGATCACTTGTTCTTTACGATGAAACGGATCGAGCAAGGGATGGAAGTGACGAATCCGTTCTTACTCGAGACCGAATCGCTCTATCCGAACGAGTACGCGCTCGCTGAACGGATCGTCGACATGATCCACGAGCGCCTCGATGTGTTGCTTCCTGATGCCGAGGTCGGATTTATCGCCCTTCATATCCATTCGGCGACGACGTTTAAAAACGTCCTCGAAGTCAATCGTCACAATCAAATCATCGGCCAGATCGTTCAGACGATTGAGAGTCGTTTGAACGTCAAAATGGACCGGACTTCGCTCGATTATAAGCGCTTACTTCGGCACTTAAGGTACGCCGTTGAGCGGGTTGCGACAGGTGAGACAGTCGAGGCTCCACAAAAAATAGAAAAGGTGTTGCGTGAAGAATATCCGCTATGCTATAGTACTGCTTGGGAGCTGATGGGCATCATGGAACGCGAATTAAAGCGTCCTGTCCCACGAGGTGAAGCGACATATTTGACGATGCATCTCCAGCGACTGACTACAAGTAGATAACTGATACCACGTATCTTACGTGTTACTGATTCGATCAGGCATGAGTAAGGAGTGGAACGGCTACGATTTCTCTATTGAGGAGAGGTCTACGTTCTATACCTTATTCATGCCTGTTTCTGTTTTTATAAACGTTCATTATGAAAACGTTTAGATACGTCGGTTGTCTGACATCTACGTTCGGTTTCAGAATAAACAATTACAAAAGGAGGATTTATCATGTTTAAGCAGATTTTTGGTGTTCTTCAAAAAGTCGGTAAAGCGCTTATGCTTCCTGTTGCGATCTTGCCGGCAGCCGGTCTTCTTCTCGCATTCGGTAACGCGATGCAAAACCCGGCCCTTACGTCACGCGCTGGTTGGTTGACTAACGCAGGCGTTGTTAAGTTTGCTCAGCTCATGGAGCAAGCAGGCGGCATTATCTTCTCGAACTTAGCACTCTTATTCGCAGTCGGTGTCGCGATCGGTTTAGCAGGGGACGGCGTTGCCGGACTCGCAGCCATCGTCGGGTTCCTCATCATGAACAAAGTCATGGGTGTTTGGCTCGAACTCACACCTGAGATCATCGCACAAGGTGACCCGGCTTACGCGTCAGTCCTTGGTATCCCAACACTTCAAACAGGTGTCTTCGGTGGTATCATCGTCGGTCTGATAGCGGCCTGGGCATACAATAAGTACTTCAATATCGAATTGCCGCAATTCCTTGGATTCTTTGCTGGTAAGCGTTTCGTCCCAATCGTAACTGCGGTAGCAGCTGTCGTCGCTGGTCTCGTCATGCTTCTCATCTGGCCACCAGTTCAGCACGGATTGAACACGTTCTCAAACTTCATGTTGACTGAAAACCGCACGTTAGCGGCATTCGTCTTCGGTTTGATCGAACGTTCATTGATCCCGTTCGGCCTTCACCACATCTTCTACTCACCGTTCTGGTTCGAATTCGGATCATACACGGATGCAGCTGGTAACATTGTCCGCGGTGACCAAGCGATCTTCTTCGCTCAAATCCGTGACGGTGCCGAGCTTACAGCCGGTACGTTCATGACTGGTAAATACCCGTTCATGATGTTCGGTCTTCCTGCAGCAGCACTTGCGATGTACCATGAAGCACGTCCTGAGCGTAAAGCGGTCGTCGGCGGTCTCTTGGCTTCGGCAGCACTCACATCGTTCTTGACTGGTATCACTGAGCCGATCGAGTTCTCATTCTTGTTCGTAGCTCCACTCTTGTTCGCAGTACACGCAGTCTTCGCTGGTCTTTCATTCATGGTCATGCACATCTTGAACGTCAAAATCGGGATGACGTTCTCGGGCGGTTTGATCGACTACCTTCTCTTCGGTGTACTTCCTAACCGTACAGACTGGTGGCTCGTCATTCCAGTCGGACTCGCGTTCGCAGTCGTCTACTACTTCGGATTCCGTTTCGTTATCCGTAAGTTCAACCTTAAAACACCGGGCCGTGAAGATGAAGTCGTTGAGCAATCAACAGCTACTGGTTCGGAACTTGCACAAGATATCCTCGTTGGTTTCGGTGGTTCGCAAAACATCAAACACCTTGACGCATGTATCACACGTCTTCGCGTCGAAGTGAAAGATAAGAGCCAAGTGAACAAAGAAGAGTTGAAACGTCTCGGGGCAGCTGGTGTCCTTGAAGTCGGTAACAACATTCAAGCGATCTTTGGACCACGTTCGGATGCATTGAAATCAGAGATGCAAGCGGTCATCGCTTCAGGTAACGAAAAGAAAGCAAACTAAGTATTAAGCCAATCCGTTAAGGGTTGGCTTTTTTGTATGGGGAAACGGTTTCAGCCTGGTATCAGATGGGGAAAAGTAAGTATTCTGACAAAAGGAGGAACCATGATGTGGAAGAAAGTGTTTGGCGTATTGCAGCGGATCGGGAAGGCGCTCATGCTTCCGGTTGCGATTTTGCCGGCAGCCGGTCTATTACTTGCATTTGGTACGGCGTTCCAAAATCCTGATCTCGTTTCGCTGTTACCTTTCTTGGCAAACGATGCACTCGTCCTCATTTGGCAAGTCATGACCGATGCCGGGGATATCGTGTTTGCCAATTTAGGTCTGTTGTTCGCCGTCGGGGTCGCCATTGGGCTGGCCAACGGAGACGGTGTTGCCGGGTTAGCTGCTATCGTTGGTTATTTGATCATGAACAAAGTTATCAGCACGTGGAACGGGATTACTGCAGAAATTGCCCAGGGAGACCCTGCCTATGCATCGGTACTCGGTATCCCGACGCTCCAAATGGGGGTATTCGGTGGTATCATCGCCGGTTTGATTGCCGCGTTCGCGTATAACAAGTACTTTAACATCAAGTTGCCGGACTTCTTAGGATTCTTTGCCGGGAAACGTTTCGTTCCGATTGCGACCGCCGCGTTCAGTTTGGTGATCGGGATTGCGCTGGCTTATATCTGGCCGCCGATCGGAACGGCCATCAATACGTTCTCAAGTACGATTATTGAAGCGAACGTAGCCGTTTCCGCATTCGTCTTCGGTTTGGTCGAACGGTCATTGATTCCTTTCGGTCTTCACCACATTTGGTACTCGCCGTTTTGGTTCCAGTTCGGGGAATATACGAACCAGGCGGGAGACCTCGTTCAAGGTGACCAACGGATCTTCTTCGCCCAGCTTCGTGACGGCGTCGAATTCACAGCTGGGACGTACATGACCGGGAAATTCCCGTTCATGATGTTCGGGTTGCCTGCCGCTTGTCTCGCCATGTACCATACGGTCCCGAAAGAGCGTCGTAAAGACGTGGAAGGACTTTACTTCTCAGCAGCCCTCACTTCATTCTTGACGGGGATCACAGAACCAATCGAGTTCTCGTTCGTCTTCGTCGCACCTCTTCTCTTTGGTATTCATGCTGTATTCGCTGGACTATCCTTTATGACGATGCACTTGCTCAACGTTAAAATCGGGATGACGTTCTCAGGCGGACTCATCGATTATCTGTTGTTCGGGGTATTACCGAACCGAACAGCTTGGTGGCTTGTCATTCCAGTCGGTCTCGTCTTCGCGGTCGTCTACTACTTTGGATTCCGTTTCGCGATCACGAAATTCGATTTGAAAGTTCCTGGTCGTGACGTCGTCGCCGAAGGAAAAGGCGCACGGGCTGTCGTTGGGGATGACCTTCCGTACGAAGTGCTCGTCGGTCTGGGTGGTCCTGAGAATATCAAGCATCTTGATGCTTGTATCACACGACTCCGTGTCACCGTGAACGATGTCAAACAAGTTGACAAAGACTTGCTGAAAGATCTTGGTGCCGCCGGTGTGCTTGAAGTCGGGGATAATATTCAAGCTATCTTCGGACCGAAGTCCGATACACTCAAATCGCAAATCGCCGCCATCATCGAAGGTGGCGAGTACAAACCGAAAGAAAAAGCGGTCATCACACCGGAAGCGGCCGAGCATGCCGACCACCGCTTCCTCGCACCGATGTCCGGTGTCATCTTGTCGCTTGACGATGTACCGGACCAAGTCTTCTCGGGCCGGATGATGGGTGAAGGGTTCGCGATCGAGCCGAGTTCAGGCCAAGTCGTGGCACCGGTCACCGGTCACATCACGACGTTCTTCCCGACGAAACACGCGATCGGGCTGCTCGCGGACGACGGACGCGAGATTCTCATCCACGTCGGTCTTGATACGGTCAATCTGAAAGGGGAAGGGTTCGTCGCCAAAGTCAAAGAAGGTGACCGCGTCGAAGCGGGAGATATTCTGCTCGAGGTCGACCTCAACTTGATTCGTGACAAAGTCCCGTCGCTCATCACGCCGATCATTTGGACGAACGGGGACGGCAAAGTCGTCGTCGTACCGTTCGGAGAGACAGTCGTCGCCGGGGAAGCACTCGATTTTAGAACGGATGACAAAGGCGCGGAATAAGCGCAAAAAAAGCGGCTCTCGCAAATTGCGAGAGCCGCTTTTGATTATGCTTTAATATCGAATTTTTGGCTGATGAAGTTGACGACTTCTTCGGCTGTATCCATGTTGAGGACGTCGTTGACGATCGCTTCTGTTTCAGCTTTCGTCAAACGTTTCACGAGGCTACGTGCGCGAAGGACGCTTGAAGCCGACATCGAGAACTCGTCGAGGCCAAGTCCGAGCAGGATTGGAATCGCGAGCTCTTCTCCAGCCATCTCGCCACACATGCCGACCCATTTGCCTGCTTTGTGTGCTTCTGTGATGACGTTGTGGAGAAGGTTCAAGATGGCCGGGTTGAACGGCTGGTACAAGTACGAGACTTTCTCGTTCATGCGGTCAGCTGCCATCGTGTATTGAATCAAGTCGTTCGTGCCGACAGAGAAGAAGTCGACTTCTTTCGCGAATTGTTTCGCCATGACGGCTGTCGAAGGAATTTCGACCATCATCCCTGTCTCGTAGTTACCGACAGCGACGCCTTCTGCTTTCAACTTCGCTTCTTCTTCGAGAAGAAGGGCTTTCGCCGCGCGGAACTCTTCAAGTGTCGCGATCATTGGGAACATGATAGCGAGGTCACCGTGAGCCGAGGCGCGGAGAAGGGCGCGAAGCTGTGTGCGGAACAAGTCCGTTTCTTCAAGGCAAAGGCGGATGGCGCGATAGCCGAGGAACGGGTTCATCTCTTTCGGGAGGTCGAGGTAAGACAATTCTTTATCTCCACCGATGTCGAGCGTACGGATGACGACTTGTTTGCCTTCCATACCTTCGATTACTGTTTTGTATGCTGTGTACTGCTCTTCTTCAGTCGGGAACGTTTCTGAATCCATGTAAAGGAATTCTGTCCGGTAAAGACCGATCGCATCAGAACCGTTTTTAAGAACGCCTTCAAGGTCGTTCGGTGTCCCGATGTTCGCCGCGAGTTTCACTTTATGACCGTCTGCCGTGACAGATTCTTCGTTGACGAGTTGCTTCAACTCTTCTTTGTAGGCTTCGAATGACGCACGTTTTGCGACGTATTCATTGACGAGTTCTTCAGACGGATTGACGAAAACGTCTCCTTCTGTCCCGTCGATGACGACGAGGTCGCCGTTCTTGATTTCTTCGAGTGCGACTTTTGTTCCGACGACTGCCGGGATTTCAAGTGAGCGCGACATGATGGCCGAGTGTGACGTACGACCGCCGATGTTTGTCGCGAACCCTTTGACGTATTTGCGGTTGAGCTGAGCCGTGTCAGACGGTGTCAAATCTTCAGCGATGATGATGACTTCTTCAGAAATTGAAGCAGGTGTCATGAACGTGACGCCGAGAATGTGGGCCATGACGCGTTTCGTGACGTCGCGGACATCAGCCGCGCGCTCGCGCATGTACTCGTTGTCCATCGATTCAAAGATCATGATCATCGTTTGAGCGACTTCATCGAGCGCTTTCGCAGCGTTCATGTGTTCGCTTTCAATTTTTTCGTTCACTTGCGAGACGATCTCTGGGTCTTCCACGATGAGCAAGTGAGCTGAGAAGATCTCAGCCTTATCTTCTCCGAGTTCACGCAGTGTGATCTGGCGGATTTCTTCGAGTTCAGTTTTCGACTGAGCGATGGCTGCTTGGAAGCGTGCCTTCTCAGCTGCTACGTCCTCGATTTTGTTCGTCGGGATGTCAAATGAAGGTGTCTCCATGACGAATGCTTTCGCAACTGCGATTCCTGCAGATGCGCCAATACCTTTAATGTGTGACATAAGCGTAATCCCTCTCTTCAAAGAAATAGTGTTCTTTCCGACGGTTACCTCGTTAGTTCTTACCCGAAATGAAAAAGGAACTAACGAAAACCCGGAAGATTAAAGTAGCAACGGTCTACTACTAGGGGAAGCCTCGACCGAACAAAATGGCCTCGCCTCGAGCACGAGGGATGCCTGATTGCGTACTTTCCTATCCTATCATAAAATAAATCATCGTCACAACGAGGAGATGGCCTTTGAATTTGAAGAATTAGCGACGATTGCGCATACTATTTCATTATTTCGATGAAGTTCGTTATGCTTACCTTATATAAAGAAGGGAAGTGGCAAAAAATGTACAAATTCGCTGAATTAGACTGGACCGGTTCATACGACACGGTCGTTGTCGGAATCGGGGCGGCCGACGCTGTCGAAGCAGGGCTCGATACGTTGTTCAACGGGCGCGTCAAATCGCTCATCCAGTCAGCTGACATCTCGACGAAGACAGGGGAATTGTCGATCGTGCCGACGTTTGAGGGGAACATCAAGCGCGTGCTGTTCGTGGGTTTAGGACAACGCAACGATTCGTCCGTCGAAAACTTGCGGAATTGGTTCGGGAAAGTCGCGAAAGAAATCAAAGCCCGCGCCTTCACGGACGTCGCGGTCGCGCTCGACACGTTTGAACCAGGCACAGCGAGCTTGTTCGCCGAAGCGTATGAGATGGCGACATATGAGCATCCTACATACAAGTCGGCTCCAAAATCGGCGACACCCGACGTGACGATCACTCTTTTAGGAGACGCGAACGAAGCGGACGTCGAAGCGGGTGCCGCTTACGGGCGTGGGGTCAACGTCGCTCGGACGTTGACAATGATGCCGGCTAACATTTTGGACGCGGTGGCGCTTGCCGACTACGCCGTCGACCTGGCCGAGCGTCATGGTTTCAGCCATCGAATCATTGAAAAAGAAGAGATGGAGGCGCTCGGTATGGGGGCGCTGCTCGCTGTCAATCAAGGTTCGGTAATTCCACCGAAGTTGATCGTGCTTGAGTACAACGGTGCCGGGGACGATGCGCCGATTGCCGTCGTCGGAAAAGGTGTCACGTTCGACACGGGCGGTTACTCGATCAAGCCGAAAGACGGGATCGTCGGGATGAAAGGTGATATGGGTGGTGCGGCCACCGTGCTCGGTCTGTTTGAGACGCTCGCGACGACGAAACCGGCTGTCAACGTGCTCGGTGTCATTCCTTCAACGGACAACATGATTTCAGGAGACGCGTTCAAACCGGACGACGTCATTACGGCGATGAACGGGAAAACGATCGAAGTGCTCAATACCGATGCGGAAGGACGACTCGTTCTTGCCGATGCGGTGACGTTCGCGAAGACGTATGAGCCGAAAGCCATCATCGACGTAGCAACGCTGACAGGCGGTGTACTCGTCGCGCTCGGTACTGAGGTGACTGGTTGCCTGACGAACGACGACTCGCTCTATGAGGCACTAGAGACGGCGAGCCGAGCAACGAATGAGCTCGTTTGGCAAATGCCTTACTTTGATGTGTTCATCAAGCAAGTTCGGAAATCTGAAGTCGCCGACTTGAACAACTCACCGGGCCGTTACGGTCATATGATTTTCGGTGGCGCGTTCGTCGGCGAGTTCGTCGGTGACACGCCGTGGCTCCACCTCGATATCGCGGGAACGAGCGAGCGCTCTTCGGTGAGTGACCTCGGTCCAAAAGGCCCGACTGGTGTCATGGTACGGACGCTCGCGTCAATGCTCGAAGGATGGAAGCGTTGAAATTCGGATTGATGTTAATCGGTTTGGCCATCGCCGCAGGCCTCGGCTATGCGGCTTGGCCGAGCCAGTTGTTGTTGGGGGTATCCGTCTTTAGTGCGGTGCTCGGAGTTTTGTTTTTGATTCAGGAGGGACGCCGTGGTCGGAGTAGGAATTGATGGGGCACGCGGAGGCTGGGTACGAATCACGTACGATAGCATCTCGCTGTGCTTGACCATCTCAGAACAGTTGGAAGATTTATTGATTGACGGGGCAATGCACTTCGTCGATATGCCGAACGATCTCGGGACGATCTCAAACCCGGACCGGACGTGCGATGCGTGGATGCGGGCTCAGTTGAAGCAACGGAAGTCGTCGATCTTCACGCCGCCGATTCAAGACGTCGTGATGGAACAGACGTATGAAGCCGCCAATGTGAGAAGCCGCGAACTGATTGGAAAAGGAATCAGCAAGCAAGCATGGAACCTCGTGCCGCGTATTCGTGAGTTTCAAACGATCACGGCTGAAGACGTGTATGAGTCGCATCCGGAAGTCTGTTTCGCTGTCATGACCGGACACGAGGCCGATTTCAGCAAAAAGACTGAGGCCGGCGAAGCCGAACGGATCGAGCTGTTGCGGCGCTATTCGAAAAGTTCGCCGTGGAAGTGGAAGATGTCGAACGTCAAAGTCGACGATATTATCGACGCATGTATCCTTGCCGTCGCCGCCTATGAGGCCGGGACGACAGGCTTAGAGACGCATCCGCATCAAACAGAGGGATTACCGTTCGTAGCGGTACCGAAGACAAAAGAGCGATGACGCGGTCATCGCTCTTTTGGTGTCTGGGTCGGTCCGAGGACGAACTTCCATATGTAATGAAATACTTGGGCGTTGTAGAGTGCTTTCAGCAATACCGCGAGGACTGGTCCTAAAATGAAACCGAGGACACCGAACAGTTGCAGACCGACAAAAATCGAGATCAAAGCCGCGAGCGGATCCAGGCCGATATGAGAGCCGACGATCTTCGGCTCGGCCAAGTTACGTTGGACGATGACGAGGATGTAGAGCACGAGAAGCCCGATTGCGCTGAACCAGTCGCCTGAGATGGCCGCGTAGGCTGCCCATGGCACTAAGAGTGTCCCGACACCGAGGTAAGGCAACAGATCAAAGAATGCTGCTAACAAGGCGAATGAGAACGGATTGTCGACACGTAGAATGAACATACCGACCAAGACGATTCCAAACGTGATGGAAATGAGGGTCAGTTGGGCCCGGACATAGCCGAACAAAGCCGAGCGTAAATTGAGCATGACGAGTTCGAACTCTTTAAAGCCTTTTCGTTTGTTCAACCGTTCGATCGAACGCATGTAAGACGGCCAGTCTTTTGTGATGAAGAACCAGGCTAGGACGATGACGACGAACAAGAGCAGGACGAGCGGGAGTGCGCTCAGGATGTCTTGCAAGATGCCGGCGACACCTCGAGACAGGACGCCGATCGCGGCACCGAGTTGGACACCGATTTCAGTGATGCCACCTTCGAGCGATGTCGTTTGACCAGGGTTTAACCGCTGGATGCTGTCGTAGGCGTCGTTGACGAACGGAGCGATTTTTTGATTGAACATACGCTGCACGTAGGCAGTGAACGTCTCGATCTGGTCTGGAAGTTTTTCGGCCGCGATCGTCAAGTAACGGATCAATTGGGTGACGACGATGGCGATGACGCCGCTGACAAGACTCATGACGATTAGTAGTGAAACGAGGGTGCCAAGGGCACGCGGCATCTTCGTCTGACGCTCGAACAAGTTGACGAGGGGGACTGTCAACAAGGATAACAAGAAAGCGAACACGAAAGGATACGTGTACGTAAAGAGGACGCTCAGTCCCCAAATAACGAGCACGAGTCCGATGCCGACAAGGAGAAATCGAAGTAATTGCCAAAGCCTTAGAGGAGACATGAGGCGTTGCCCCTTTCCTAACAATTGGATTGAGCATAGTATACCACGCAACTGGTAAATTAAGAGGATGGATAGGTGATTAAATATGAAGGAGATTCAACAGAAAATCGATCGGATGATTATCCACTTAGGAGGGTACTGGCGGCCGTTATCGGGCTTGGCCAGATTATTAGAAGAAGTGGGGGAAGTGGGCGGCGCCTTGCATGACCAGGACGAAGCAGCGCTCGTGGAAGAGTTGTTAGACGTATTCGTCATTTCAACTTGTCTCGCCAATCAGTATGCGATCGAACTTGACGATCAATCGAACGGACGAGGGGAGCGTCTCGTTCATCGCGCTTACTATTCGCTCGTTCGGGAAGCGGGGGAGGTTGCCCGGACTTTGAACGCATACGAAGGGGATAAAAAATTGAAAGCATCATCGACACCGGGTTCGTTACAGTATCGAATCGAGAGCGTCCAAGCAGCGGTGTTCGATATCGCGCGCGAGATTGAGCTTGATTTGTATGCAGAAATCGGTTCGCTGATCGATGAGAAAACCGCGCGGGATTTCGGACGGTTCGACCATACGCCTGACCCGATCACCGAATCGTCGGTGCGATTGTATACGCGCTTTAAACCTGGTCGATATTGGGGAGGAATTGAAGCTAAACCTTCGGAGGAAGCGAGCCGATATAGAGAAAGAGAATATAACTTAAAACGTTTTTTAAAGATTGCCCATGTCGAAGGGCTGGATGGGTTCGTCATTCGTCAACCGGACGAGCCGTTCATCATAACGTCCTCTCTCGAGCAAGACTGGAAGTTGCCGGAATCGTTCATAATCGACGAAGAATGGCATGAAACAAACAAATTTATCATCATTCGTAAAAACTGGTAGAAAAGTATTCCCCTTTTTATCAAAAATATTCATCTTTTTTTCAAATACTTACTTTTTTTTAAAAAGCGTTATGCTACTATGAAGGTGTTGTTAGTATAAATTAGCGCGAGAAGAAAGGAATATTTTGGATGAAAATGAAGCTATTGAAAGTTGCTCTCATCTTATCGCTGTTGTTGTTCGGTGCTCAAATCCCTGCGGTTGAGGCATCGACATTAGACGGCGAAACGACTGTCAATTTAAACGTTCGATCAACACCTAGCACAGCGGGGGCGGTCATCACGACGTTACCCAAAGGCACAAAAGTAAAGTATGGGACTTATAACCAATCATGGCATAAAGTGTATTTAAATAGTCGCACTTACTATGCTTCGGCCCCGTACATTAAACAGATCGTCTCGTCACCGACGACGATCACGACCCAATCAGCATCATCGACTGGTGTTACGACAGAAAACTTGAACATTCGAGTGACGTCACACCGTGATGCTAAAATCTTTACGACACTAAAAAAAGGCACGGAAGTGAACTATGCCGTCCATAATTCATCATGGGCCAAAGTGTTCTTGAATGGAAAGACGTACTACGCGGCGAAAGCTTACATTGCACCAAAACTAGTCGTTTCAGCGCCTAAAAAGCAATCGGGCTACACGAATCGTGACATTCAGCTGTTCAATCGCACGCTACAAACATCACCGGTCGCGAAAACGATCCCGGCCAAGCGCGCTGTCACGTTCAGTATCCACAATTCGAGCTGGTCGGTCATTTATGAAGGCACGAAGACCTACTACACACCGACTCGAGGAATTACAGCCGGGACACTGAAGCCGGCGACGACGACAGAGACTGGCTATGCGAATCGAGAATTGAAATTGTTCGATACACGCAACCAGGCATCGAAAGTCGTTAAAGTACTTCCGTTGAACACGGTAGTCGCATCGAGCAAATACAACTCGAGTTGGTCGACTGTCTATATCGGCAGCGACACGTACTACACGCCGACGGCATGGATCACACCAGGCGTTGCCCCGGTCCAACCGCCGACAACGACAAAACCAGTCGAGACGAAAGTTCAAGGATACGCCAACCGCAACATCAACTTGTTCGGTAAAACGCACCAGAGTTCGTCGGTATTGCTCGTCTTGCCGCAGTACACGGCCGTCACGTACAGCACATACAACTCAAGCTGGTCAAACGTTTTCGTCGGGACGAAGACCTACTTCACACCGACTTCATGGTTGACTGCTGGTAAGGCACCATCAACACCGGTCGCTGCCCCAAAAGGAAAAGTGTATATCAACACACCGGGTGATGTCTTGAACGTAAGAGCGACGGCTTCGGCTAGCTCGACGATACTCGGGAAACTTGCACACGGCACGCAAGTCGATCACTACGGTTCATCGAACGGTTTCTACAAGATTAAATACAACAACCGTGATGGTTACATCTCAACGGCGTATGCATCGACATCGAAGCCTAGCACATCAAGTGGTGCTGTCATCATTCTCGATGCCGGACACGGTGGGACCGATCCGGGAGCTGTAGGCAGCTCGCTTTATGAGAAGACGGTCGTACTCGACGTGACGAAACGTACGGAAGCGTATCTTCGTTCGAAGTATGGTTACGAAGTCCGGTTGACACGTTCGACAGACGTTTACTTGACGCTCGATCAACGTGTCCAAGCGGCTAGAAACTTACGTGGCAATCTCTTCGTCAGCCTGCACACGAACGCGGCGACGACATCCGCGGCGAACGGAGTCGAAACGTTCTACTCGACCTCGTCGGCCCATAGTGCCAAGAGTCGGGTGCTCGCAACGAACATCCAATCGAATTTGATGGGTGAAATGTCAGGGATGAAAAACCGTGGTGTCAAGACAGCGAACTACTACGTCATCACGTATAACACGATGCCGTCAGCACTCGTCGAACTCGGGTTCATCTCGTCTCCGCAAGATATTGTCCACCTTCGCAGTGAAGCATCGCGCCAGCGCATGGCAATCGGTGTTGCTGAAGGTATTGCCCAATACGTGAGAGCGTACCATTAATTCCAACCTGCTCGCGCAGGAGTATACAGAAGGCCCCAGCTCAACACGAGCCGGGGCCTTCCTTTTATGTAGTAAACAAGCCCTCGTCCGAATGGAAGAGGGCTTGGCTTATAAGTCGTCGAAACCGTTGGCGTCGGTCACTTTCGCGTATGAGCGTGATTTTTGTTCGAAGAAATCGGATTTCGTCGCGTTGAGCGAGTCGTCCGAATAGGCACGGATCCACGGCATGACGTCCTCGTTGAAACCTTCATACAAATCGTTCAACCCGATGACGCGCAGGCGTTTGTTGGCAAGATATTTGATGTAATCGCGCATCTCGCTGACGTCGAGGCCATCGAGGTCACGGAGTACGTATTCGCACCACTCGATCTCGAGGTCGACCGCTTGGCCCATCGTGTCGTAGACGAACTGGCTGAAGCTTCCGTCGGCATCGATTTCCGGGTTCTCGGTCAAGACGGCGCGAAGCAGCTGGCTGACGAAATGCGAATGTTGCATCTCGTCCCGTTGGATATAGCTGATCATCGTCGACGTCCCGACCATCTTCTGATGACGGGCGAGGTTATAGAAGTAGGCGAATCCGGAATAGAAGTTGATGCCTTCAAGGATGACCGAGGCGACGAGAGACTTCGCGAAGTTCTCCGCGTTCGGCACGGCCCGGAAATCTTCATACAAGTCTAAGATGAACTGATTACGTTTCATGACCATCTCGTCATCTTTGGCGATATCGAAGATGCGGTTCTGCTCGCTGAGCGGAACAAGACTCGACAACACGTAGCTGTATGATTGATTATGGACGACTTCTTGCTGGGCGATGATGGCGAGCACCGAGTGGACCGACGAGTCGGAAGAGAACATCGCCGACTCGAGAATGTAGCGTGTCTGCACCGAGTCGAGAATCGACAACAAGCCGATGATGCGTTTGAACGCGTCTTGTTCACGCTCGGTCAGTTGCGGCCATTGTTGCATGTCTTTTGACATCGAGATCTCATCTGGGATCCAGAAGTTAGACAGTAACTGTTTATAAATCGTATAAAATTGCGGATAGGCGATATCGTTCCAGTTGACGATCGAACTCGTCTCGCCACCGATAATGGCTGTCGCCCGGTTAGGATGTTTGGGCGACAGTAGTTTGATCTTTTGAATGGTCATAGACGTGAACTCCTTCTTCGGCGTTTCGTGCCAACCGCTCGGTCCAAGCACGGACGTTGTACGGTTGGTTGCGCGGCGACTGTTCGATTTTCAACAGTTCACCGGCAAGGGGGATTCCAAATTTCGAAAGGTGGTATGCCATCTCGTCGACAGCGCGGCAGAAATGAACGAACATCTTGTCACCCGTCCCGAACACGGCGGCTTGACGAATCGGTACCGACTGCTCTTTCAAGAGAAGCCGAAACGTATCTTTCATCTCGTCTGGTAAGACGCCATCGGCCCACGTGTACGACCCGAAATAGACGAGGTCGTACGTGGCGAGCGACCCGGCCTCGCGATGGCCGATGCGGTCCGCTTCGTACAAGACGGCACGGTCACCCCGATCGACATGGGTCGCCTGAATCAACTCGGCGACCTCTTCTGTATTCCCGCTCATTGAACTATAGACGATTGCGACGTTCATGGTTAGGTCCCACCTTTCGTTAAACAGATGTTACGACGAACACGATTCGCATTCATCGACTTCGACGGTCGTTGAACGCGTGTAATAGATCGATTTCATACCAAGCGACCATGCCTCGAGGTGCATCCCCAGCATTTCAGTCGCCTTCACGTCGTTCTTGACGTATAAGTTGAAACTGATCGCTTGGTCGATGTGGCGTTGGCGGGCCGCGTTTTGACGGATGCTCCAAAGTTGGTCGACTTCAAACGCTGATTTATAGAACCAGTTCGTCTCCGAGTTGAGGTCAGGGACGGTCACTGGGATCTTATAATTTTTCTTCTCTTCCGAATAGACTTTCTTGTAGATTGGGTCGATCGAAGCGGTGCTGCCAGCGATGATCGCTGTCGACGAGTTCGGGGCGACGGCCATCATATAGGCGTTGCGGACACCGTTTTGGTGAACCTCGGCCGCGAGGCCGTCCCAGTCGAGCTCGTCGTGCGACCGGTAGTTGCGGCGACTGAAGTATTCGCCCGTGTGCCATTCCGAACCTTCAAACACGCCGAACGCGCCTTTTTCTTTTGCGAGTTCCATCGACGCGTGAATCGTGAGATAGGCGATTTTTTCGTAAAGTTTTTCAGCATAATGGACGGCGTCGACCGATTCCCAGCGTATGCCTTCGAGGGCGAGCAAATGGTGCCACCCGAACGTGCCGAGACCGACAGAACGATATTTTTGGTTCGTGATCATCGCTTGCGGCACTTCGATCGTGTTGAGGTCGATGACGTTATCGAGCATTCGCATTTGAATCGGGATGAGGCGCTCGAGCACGTCGGATTTGACGGCACGTGCGAGTGCGATCGAGCTCAAGTTACAGACGACAAAGTCGCCCGGCGTCTTCGTGATAACGATTTTCCCGTCTGCTGTGTACTCTTCATCGATTGTCGTCGCCGACATGTTCTGAGCGATTTCTGAACAGAGGTTCGAGCTGTAAATCATACCTGCATGTTTGTTCGGGTTGGCGCGGTTGACCGCATCCCGGAAGAACATGTACGGCGTGCCCGTTTCGAGCTGTGAGCGCATGTAGCGTTTGACGAGGTCGATGGCCGGCACCGTTACACGTGTGAGCTCTGGATTGTTGACACAAGCCATATATTTCTCGGTGAACGAACCGCCGTTATCCGTCTCGTCGTAGAAGTCTTCAAGACTGAAGCCCATGACTGTGCGGATCTCATGCGGGTCGAACAAATGCCAATCGCCCCGCGCTTCGACAGTACGCATGAACAAGTCCGGTAAACAGACGCCGGTGAACAAGTCATGAGTGCGGAGGCGCTCATCGCCGTTGTTCAACTTGGCATCGAGGAATTCAAAGATATCCTTGTGCCAGATGTCCAAGTAGACGGCGATCGAGCCTTGACGCATGCCGAGTTGATCGACCGAGACGGCCGTGTTGTTCAACTGCTTCATCCAAGGCAACGCGCCGCTCGAGACACCCTTGAATCCTTTAATGTCACTTCCGCGTGAACGAATTTTGCCGAGGTAGACCCCGATGCCGCCGCCGCCTTTTGAAAGTGTGGCCACGTCCGTGTTCGAGTCGTAAATACCGCGGAGTGAATCATCGACCGTATCGATGAAGCAAGAGCTAAGCTGCCCGTACGATTTACCGGCGTTCGAGAGCGTCGGTGTGGCGACGGTCATATACAGGTTCGAGAGCGCCCAGTAAGCTTCTTCGACAAGTTGGACCCGTTTAGACGCGGCCTCGTTTTGCATGAGCGTCATGGCGATGACCATGAACCGTTCTTGCGGGAGCTCGTACAAGTTTTTGACGTGGTCACGTCCGAGGTAACGGTCCGATAACGTCCGTAGGCCGATGTAAGTGAAGAGGCGATCGCGTGACGGGTCGATCAACGTCTCTAAATAAGTGATATCTTCTTTAGAGTATGTGTCAATTAACGCCGACGTGAAGATGCCTTTGTTCGTCAGCGTCTCGATCATCGAATAGAGTGAGCCGTAACGCATCGAAGCGTCATACCCGCGGTTGCGTGCTGCTTCAAGGTAGAGACGGTTTAAGTACATCTCGGTCGCGACGAATGTCCAGTCTGGCTCTTCAGCCTTCAACATATCGAGGGCGTGCATCGTCATCAAGTCATATACTACATCTTGTGTCAGTGATTTTGAATCGAGTGCTCGAATCAAACGTTCCTCGTAGCGTGCGACGCTGAGCTGCGGGTAGCGTTGTGTTAAGGATTGGATCAATGTTGCTACGTCGGCAAGGGTTGGTGTTGCCGGCAACATCGTCTCGTGGTGGATAGGGGATGTCAAAACGATCACTCCTTCTTCAGGTGTAGAAATTATAAAGGTATAGCGGAACTAGTCCGATACAACGTCATTGGGTAGAGAACGTGATAAATATCCGTTAACTATATATTGACGTTTTATTCTCTTTTTAATCATAAATCACCCATATTTAGTTTTGCAATCTTTGAAATTCATAAAACTGTGACGCTATGAATTACTTTTACTCTAAAACGGCGCTCTCAACCGTTTTGAGACGTGATATGAGACGAAAAAAAAGATTTACTGACTCCCGAGGTCAAAGCTGTCCGCTTTTTTCGTAAGCGTTCAATCCGATTTGTCAATACGGAAATCAAGAAGAATGTCACTGATTTCATAAATTATTAAAAAGGTTATGACCAGGAACCAATACTAGATATAGTGTTGGCTCGATTTGAAAAAGCGGGAAATCCGAGGTAAGGCTAGCGCCATCGTCAAAAGTGCGGTAGATTGAGGAAGTACGATATAATATCAAGGCTAAAAAGAAGGGTTTTAAAAATGCGTTCAGAAGATTTATTATTAGCATGGGACCCGCTCGGTTACGGGCTTGGGTCTTACGGGCCAGAGTTCGATGACATCACAGTGGCGCTCGTGCAGATCGACTCGGAATCGGAGTTGAATGAGACGATCCGTCGCATTTTAACGGATTCGTTTGGCGAGTGTCCAACTGAGGAAGATACACGCGCCATGGCCAAACAGTTACTTACATCTTCAGAAGCTTGTCAATTATAAGGGGGAACCACTATGTTACGAATCGATCCAACACCTAATCCAAATGCAATGAAAATTACACTTCCTGAAAACGTCTTTGGGGCTAAGAGCCAAAGTGTGAAAGCCGGCGAAACGACAGATCAGCCGCTTCTCGCGAAACTCGTCACGATCGAAGGTGTCGAGAGCGTATTCGCTTACGGCGATTTTGTCACAGTATCAAAAGAGAACGGCGTCAGCTGGGAAGCCATCTTACCGCACGTCGAAACTGCTTACCGCGGATGAGGCCGCTCGTTTCGATCGTCATTCCGGCCTACGCGCGTGAGGCGGAACTGACGGAACTGCTCGAAAGTTTGACGGTACAGACGTTTCAACAGTTCGAAGTGCTTGTAGTAAATAATGATGGGCCGCCAAAACAACATCTTTTGGCGCCTTTTTTGAATCGATTGTCGGTTCGGTTGATCGAGCTTGAAGAAAATCATCACGTCAAAGCGCGAAACCGAGGTGTGATGGAGGCAAGAGGCGAGTATATTCTCTTATTAGATGACGATGATTTACTCATGCCGACCCATATCGAACGAGCGCTCGATGATTTGACGACGGCAGACCTCGTCTTCACCGATGCGGAACTGTTTCGGTTCACATGGCAAGACGGACGGCGGGTCGTCACGGAGTGGGAGGCGTTCGCCTACGAACTCGACTTGGACCGGATTCGGCAAGACTCGACGTTCATCCCGTCCGGCACGCTTTACCGCAAGCGGCTTCATGACGTCATTGGCATGTTCGATGAGACGGTTTATAACTATTGGGACTGGGACTTTATCTTACGTGTGATTGAGCACGGGACGGTCGTTCATCCAGCCCGGGCAACGGTGCTCTACGCTTTTAACGGAACCGACAACTTATCGGCGAAACAAGATGAGGCGCGTCGACGCTACTTTGAGCGGTTTTGTCAAAAACACGATTTGGTGAATATGGAGATGAAAAATTTTCATATCGTCCAGTCCGAACGGCGGGAGTACGTGAGACAGACAGAAAGGTCGTTCGCAGGGACGTTTCCCGGTAGAACGGAAGGAGACAACTAATATGTACACAACAAAAGAGTTAGAACTTTTGGAATTGCTTGAAGAAAAAGGATACCTCGAGACGAAGTTGCTCGCGGACTTGCTCGCGACCGATGAGGCGACCGTCGAAACGATGCTCGAGAAGTTCAAAGCAGACGGCATCTTGCTCGGTTTCCGGGCGATGATCAACTGGCAGAAGATTAACCGTCACGATGTCACGGCGTTCATCGACGTCAAAGTCACACCGAAGCGAGGTCGCGGGTTTGACGAGGTCGCGGAACGGATTTACCGCTTCCCGGAAGTGACGGCTCTCTATTTGATGTCGGGCGCGTACGACCTGCAAGTCGTCATCCGGGCGAATTCGCTCCAAGACGTGGCGTCGTTCGTCTCGGACAAACTGTCACCGCTTGACTCGGTCGTGTCGACGACGACCCACTTCAAGTTGAAGACGTACAAGCATGACGGTATTTTGTTCACCCCACAAGTCGAAGACAAACGGTTGAACATCACGCCATGAAGTCGCTATCGAATCAAGTCGTCTCGATGAAGCCGTCTGGCATTCGCCGTTTCTTCGATTTGGCACAGACGATGGAAAATGTCGTCTCTCTTGGGGTGGGAGAGCCGGACTTCATCACGCCATGGAACGTCCGCGAAGCGAGCTACGCGGCACTCGAGCAAGGCTATACGGCTTATAGTGCCAACGCGGGTCTGCTCGAGCTGCGTGAAGCGATTGCTCGTTACATGACCGACCGTTTTGACGTCACGTATGACCCGGCGACCGAACTGATCGTCACGACAGGGGCGTCTCAGGCGCTCGATATCGCCTTCCGTGCTTTATTGAACCCAGGTGACGAGGTTCTCGTCGTCGAGCCAGCTTTCGTCTCCTACGGGCCGCTCATTGAATTAGCCGGTGGAACCGTCGTCCCGGTCGCTTGTCGTCCGGAATCCGGGTTCCGCTTGAATCGGGAAGACGTCGCAGCAGCGATCACGGAACGGACGAAAGCGATTTTGCTCTGCTTCCCGTCGAACCCGACCGGTGCGACGATGACAGGCGAAGAACTCGCCGAAATCGCGGAACTCGCTACGAAACATGATTTGTGGGTTGTGAGCGATGAGATCTACGCGGAGCTGTCTTACGATGCCCCGTTCACGAGCTTCGCGACGCTCCACGACATGCGCGAGCGGACGATCGTCGTCAACGGTTTCTCAAAAGCGTTTGCGATGACCGGATGGCGGCTCGGGTTCACATGCGCGCCGGAAGTCGTGACGCGTGAGATGCTTAAAGTGCATCAGTACGGCATGATGTGTGCGCCGACGCTCGTCCAATTCGGAGGGCTCGAGGCGCTGCGTAGCCGTGACCAACACGTCCCGAAGATGGTGAAGAGTTATCGCCAGCGTCGTAACTATTTTATCCAGGCGTTAAATGACGCAGGTCTCCCGACCCACGTCCCGGGTGGTGCGTTCTATGCATTCCCGTCCATCCGTCATACCGGGCTTTCGAGCGAGGAGTTCGCCGAACGGTTGCTGCTTGAAGAGCGAGTGGCGGTCGTTCCGGGCAATGCGTTCGGAGCGAGCGGGGAAGGCTTTGTCCGTGCGAGTTATGCGACGTCGATCGAGCAGCTTCAAGAAGCGATCCGCCGTATCGATCGGTTCATGAAACAGTTTGAATTGGCAACGTCAACGACAGACTCTCAGCGATGAGGGTCTGTTGACGTTTTAGCGACAAGATGAATGGTGATCGCGCCTCGGCCACGACCGAATATCGACCGATTATTCTAAAATGGGTTGAACGATGTAACATAAAATGGGAAGATATACGAAAGTGGCGTGTGAATATAGATTATGGGGTCGAGATTGAGGGCGGATTAGAAGGTAAATGAGTAAGGCACCCGAACCTTGAACATTCGTACGAACCGACCGCGATGGACTTGGGGATATCGGTCGGTCGATTCGCGATGAGTTTGGACGAGATGGCTAGTGGGGATGTCTATGAAATCGGCTAGCAGCGGACGTTTGCGACATCTTAAAACAAAAAAAGGGCTAGGCGTTAGCCTAGCGGAATCAGGGGGGAATACTTGAAGTCTTGCTTGATTTGTATTTACCCTGAGGTGCGACTTTGAAACGTCAAAATAATCCTAAATAATCTTTTTTACTATTTTCTACACTTTATCGAAAAAAGTATGTTATAGTAAGTTGATGAATTTAGCATAGGAGTGTTTGTAATGGCAAAATACGAAAAAGATCAAGTTTTAAAAGGTAAAGTAACAGGAATTCAACCTTTCGGTGCGTTCGTCGCACTCGACGACGAGACACAAGGTCTTGTCCACATCTCTGAAATCTCACACGACTACGTGAAAGACGTGAACGAGTACGTTCAAGTCGGCCAAGAAGTTGAAGTGAAAATTCTTGATGTTGATGAAGCATCTAAGAAAATCAAGCTTTCAATGAAAGCGACACAAGAAGCACCAAAACGCGAGAAGTCGGCTAAGCCAGCTCGTCGTGGCGCACCACGCCGCAACGAAGCTTCAAACTTCAAGCAAGAAGAAGCGCCAGGCTTCACAGTCCTCAAGGACAAGCTCGAAGACTGGATCAAAAACACGAATTTCAAAAAGTAAGTGATGAAAGGCGGCCTATTCCAAATAGGTCGCCTTTTTTTGTACAGGAAATTGAAGAGACGTTCCCGAAAGAGATAGAGAAAGGAGTAGATTTACATGAAAATTGGAATCATCGGGACGGGTGGTATCGCCACAAACGCACACATCCCGCATTACATCGCGGCCGGGGCGGACGTCGTCGCGGTCATGAACCGGACACGGGAGCGCGGGGAGGTGGTTGCTCGTCAGTTCGGGATCGAACGGGTTTATGACACGGTAGCGGACATGCTCGCAAACGAGCAGCTTGATGCGGTCAGCGTCTGCACACCGAACGCCCTGTATAAAGACCATGTCATCCAGGCGCTCGATGCTGGTTGTCACGTCCTTTGCGAGAAACCGCCGGCCATCTCGGAGCGTGAGGCGGACGAGATGCTACAAGCGGCCAAGCGGGCCAACCGGACGCTCCACTACGGCTTCCATTTCCGGCATCGGACGGACACGCAACTGCTGAAACGTTTGATTGACTCAAATGAACTCGGTCACATCTATGCGGCGACCGCGCTCGCCCTAAGGCGCCGTGGCATCCCGGGTTGGGGCGTGTTCACGGACAAAGAACTTCAAGGAGGCGGGGCGCTACTTGATATCGGCGTACATATGCTCGACCTCGCTCTCTATTTGATGGATTATCCGAAACCGGTCGACGTGGTCGGTCACGTCGGACAGTATCTTGGGACGCGTCCTGGTGTCGGTCTGATGGGGGATTGGGACGCCGACAACTTCTCGGTTGAAGACACGGCCCGGGCGATGGTCACGTTCGAGAACGGGGCCTCACTCTTTTTAGATGCGAGCTTCATGGCGAACATCGGGCCGAAGGATACGATGAACGTCGAATTGCGCGGGACAGCCGGCGGTGCGTCGTTGTTCCCGCTCACGATCCATACAGAAGAACATGGCGCTCTGTTTGACAAGACGCCGGCTCATTTGACGTTAGACGATCCGTACGCGACACAGATTCGCTCCTTCCTTGAAGCGTGTCGGCATGAGCCGTCATACGAGCAGGCCGAACAGGCGGTCCTGCTTCATCAAATCATCGACCGCATATACAGTCAGGGCTAATCACTTTTCAATACAGAAAAACAGGGTATATAGTGTAGGTGTTACATATTTTTGAAGGAGGATGACTTATGCACAACTTTGAATACAAAAACCCAACGAAATTGATCTTCGGGACGCATCAGATCGAGAAGCTCACAGGGGAGCTCAAAGCGCTTGACGCGAAGAAAGTGATGCTCGTCTATGGAGGCGGGAGCATCAAGAAGAACGGGACGTATGAGGAAGTCGTTGCTGAATTAAATAAAGCGGACATCGAGTTCGTCGACTTCTCAGGTGTCGAACCGAACCCGCGGATTGAAACGGTGAGACGTGCGGTCACGAAAGCACGCGAAGAAGGCATCGACGCCTTGCTCGCGGTCGGCGGCGGTTCAGTCATCGATTGCACGAAATTGATCTCGGCAGCGATCCCGTATGACGGCGACGCATGGGACATCGTCCTCCGTGACCATATCCCGACTGAAGCGGTACCGTTCGGGACGGTGCTCACGCTCGCGGCGACAGGTTCTGAGATGAACTCCGGTTCGGTCATCACGAACTGGGAGACGCAAGAGAAATATGGTTGGGGCCACCCGCTCGTCTATCCGACGTTCTCGATCCTCGACCCGCGCTATACTGTGTCGGTGCCGAAAGACCAAACGATCTATGGCATCGTCGACATGATGAGCCATTGTTTCGAGCAGTACTTCCACCCGAACCACGCTCCGGTTCAAGAGCGGATGACTGAAGGCGTCTTGAAAGCGGTCGTCGAGTCGGCACCGAAGCTCGTCGACGACTTAGAGAACGTCGACTTGCGTGCCATCATCTTGTTCGCAGGCACGATCGCCTTGAACGGGGTCTTGCAGATGGGCGCTTCTGGCGACTGGGCGTCGCACAACATCGAGCACGCCGTTTCGGCTGTCCATGACATCCCGCACGCAGGCGGCCTCGCCATCCTCTTCCCACGCTGGATGGAGCACGTCCTTGAAGAAGACAACGCGGCACGGTTCGCACGACTCGGGACAGAAGTGTTCGACGTCGAACCGGGTGCGACAGACCTCGAGACGGCAAAACGTACGATCACAGCGGTTCGTGCTTTCTTTGACCAACTTGGTGCGCCAAGTTCACTCCGCGACTATGAGATCGACGAATCGACGTTCGAGGCGATCCTTGATTCAGCGATGAAGCGTGGAGCGTTCGGACGTTTCCGTACACTCGAACGCGAAGACGTGGCTGCGATTCTTGAATTGAGCAAATAAGGCGATTTGATGCCTATTTTGCAATAATGATTGAACGAATCCGTCGTTTCCGTTTATGATGGGTCATGTATGGCTCTTAGATGAGCGATTTAAAGGAGGAAATGCCATGTCAACAGTACGTTTCGATTATTCTAACGCCCTGTCTTTCGTCGGGGAACACGAAGTCGATCAAATGCAAGAAACGGTGAAAGCACTCCATTCGGTCATCCACGACCGGAGCGGTGCCGGCAGCGATTTTCTAGGCTGGGTCGACCTTCCAACGAATTTTGATACGGATGAGTTCGCACGCATCAAAGCGGCCGCTGAACGAATCCGCGACAACTCGGACGTCCTCGTCGTCGTCGGAATCGGTGGGTCGTATCTCGGCGCTCGTGCAGCCATCGAGATGCTGCAACATTCATTCTTCAACGTGTTGTCAAAAGAGGAGCGTAACGCCCCGCAAGTCTTCTTCGCGGGCCACAACATCTCGTCAACGTACATGACGGAGTTGCTTCAAGTACTTGAAGGCAAAGAAGTCTCGGTCAACGTCATCTCAAAATCGGGAACGACGACAGAGCCGGCAATTGCTTTCCGTGTCCTCAAGCAGTTCATGGAAGAGAAGTACGGCCAAGACGGCGCACGTGAGCGCATTTATGCGACGACAGACCGTGCCCGTGGCGCTTTGAAGACGCTCGCTGATGCAGAGGGTTACGAGACGTTCGTCATTCCGGACGATGTCGGTGGACGGTTCTCTGTCCTCACACCAGTCGGTTTGCTTCCAATCGCTGCGGCAGGCATCGATATCGATGCCCTCATGGAAGGTGCGCGTGACGCGGAAAATGCCTACAGTTCACCTGAACTTTCAGAGAACGAGGCGTATCAGTACGCGGTCGTCCGTAACGCCATGTATGCGAAAGGTAAATCAATCGAACTTCTCGTCAACTACGAGCCGGCACTCCACTATGTATCAGAGTGGTGGAAACAGCTTTATGGCGAGTCAGAAGGCAAAGACAACAAAGGGATCTTCCCGGCGGCTGTTGACTTCTCGACTGACCTCCACTCGATGGGACAATACATCCAAGAAGGTCGCCGCGACTTGTTCGAGACGGTCATCCGTGTCACGAACGTCCGTCACGCATTGAACGTCCCGGAAGACGCACAAGACCTCGACGGCTTGAACTTCCTTGCCGGTGAGACGATCCAATTCGTCAACGACAAGGCGGCGGAAGGAACGCTTCTCGCCCACACGGACGGAAACGTGCCGAACCTCGTCGTCGAATTGCCAGAGATGACGCCATATCATCTCGGATACTTGTTCTACTTCTTCGAGAAGGCGTGCGCGATGAGCGGCTACATTCTCGGAGTCAACCCGTTCAACCAACCAGGTGTTGAAGCATATAAAGCGAACATGTTCGCGTTGCTTGGAAAACCAGGTTACGAAGAACAAAAAGCTGAGCTTGAAAAGCGCTTAAACCAATGATTTGTTGTAGGTCCGCCTCGGCGGGCCTATTTTTTTGTTTGAAACTAGGGTGAGACAAGGTAAAGTGAGAGTAGACACGGGAAAGAAAGGGATGGACTATGTTGACATTCACGGACTACTATCACAATAAAGTCGAGTTGAGCTTCGAGCACTATCCATTTTCGGATACGCCGCTTCACGTCTGGGTCGTCGCCCGCTATGCGGACAAATGGGTGCTCACGAAGCACAAGCAGCGCGGACTCGAATTTCCGGGAGGGAAAGTCGAACCCGGAGAACACGAGGACGACGCGGCGATTCGGGAAGTGTACGAGGAGACGGGAGGCGTCGTCAAGACGCTCCATTATTTAGGGCAGTACCGGGTGCTCGGGCGTGGAGACACCGTCATCAAAAATATTTATTTTGCGGAGATCGAGCGGTTCGAGGATCATCCGGCCGTCGATGAGACCGATGGGGCCGTCTTGTTGGACACGTTACCGACGAACCTGCTCCGTAACGGCCGCTACAGTTTCATGATGAAAGATAAAGTGTTGCCCGAGACGATGAAAGTACTCCATGACAAAAAGTTGGTTTAATCGAGTCGACGTCCTGCCTCCTTATGCGGGATACCCCGTTCATCGAGGTTGGTACGAGACGAGTGACGGGGAAGAAGTCGTCGCCTACACGATCACGCCCAAACGCCCAAACGGCCAGGTGCTGTTTTATTTACGAGGCGGCACCGGAAGGATCGGTGACGTGCGGTTGCCTCGGCTGATGCAATTCGCGGCGAAAGGGTTCCATGTCGTGGCGCCGGTTTATCGCGGGAACCACGGGGGGACCGGGAAAGAGGATTTCGGAGGCGCCGACTTAGAGGACGTCGTGTCTCTGTATGACCGCATTAGCCGGACGCACCAGACGATTCACGCCCTCGGCTTTTCCCGTGGCGGCATGATGGCGTTGTCGCTCGCATCAAAACGTCCCGTCACGTCGGTCACGTCGTGGGCGGGTGTGACGAATTTGGAGTGGACGTATGAAGAACAGCGTTCGATGCGGAAAATGTTGCGCCGGATGACCGGGGGAGACCCGGAGGCGGTCCATGAGGCGTATGTCGAACGGTCTCCGCTCTTCAAAGACTGGCAGGCGCCGACGCTACTCATTCATGGGACGGACGACGAGCAAGTCCGGCTTCGTCATGCGACCGCCCTCGCCGACAAGATCGGTTCGCAAGCAGAGCTTTGGATCTTGCCGTTCGCCCATCAGCTCCCGTTCTGGGAAAAATGGAAGACGACGGACCGAGCGATGGATTGGATGTTGGCGATTGCAAGAAAAAATGACTAGTGCCCGAGCGGGGTACTAGTCATTTTGAGTTAAAAGACGATTGGGCCGGCAGCGATGACTTTCTCACTCGCTTTCGTGAATCGTTTAAAGTTTTGTTGGAACTTCAAGGCGAGCGCTCGTGCTTCGACATCGTAATGAGCTGTATCTTTCCAAGTGTCACGTGGGTTGAGCACGTCTTGTGGGACGCCATCGATATGGACCGGGATGTCGACGTTGAAGATGTCATGCTTCACAGTGTCGACGTCACGCAATTGACCGTTGATCGCGGCGTTCACCATGGCCCGTGTGTAGCTGAGCTTCATACGTGACCCTTCACCGTAAGCCCCGCCGGTCCAACCCGTGTTGACGAGGTAGACGTCGACGTTATGCTGCTCGATCAACTTACCGAGCATGTCGGCGTACCGTTCCGGGGCGAGCGGCAAGAACGGTGAGCCGAAGCAAGTCGAGAACGTTGCTTGTGGCTCGGTCACGCCGCGCTCCGTCCCGGCTAGTTTTGACGTGTAGCCGGATAGGAAGTGATACATCGCTTGCTCTTTCGTCAACTTGCTGATCGGCGGGAGCACCCCGTAAGCATCGGCCGTCAAGAAGACGATCGTGTTCGGGTGGCCGGCCCGTGAAGGGAGCATCGCGTTATCGATAAATTGAATCGGGTAAGCTGCTCGCGTGTTCTCGGTGAGCGAGATGTTTTTGTAGTCGGCTGAGCGGTCTTCGTTCAAGACGACGTTTTCAATCAACGAGCCGAAACGGATGGCGTCATAAATTTGCGGCTCGTTCTCACGCGACAAGTTGATCGTCTTGGCGTAGCAACCTCCTTCGATGTTGAAGATGCCGTCTGGTGACCAACCGTGCTCATCGTCACCGATGAGATGACGTTCCGTATCGGCCGAGAGCGTTGTCTTGCCCGTGCCCGATAGTCCGAAAAAGAGCGCCGTCTCCCCGGCGTCCGAGACGTTGGCCGAGCAATGCATCGACAAGACGTGCTGTTCAGGTAATAGGAAGTTCATGACCGAGAAGATTGATTTTTTGATTTCGCCGCCGTATTCTGTTCCCCCGATCAGAATGGTACGCTTGGCGAAAGAAACGAGGATAAACGTTTCTGAGTTTGTCCCGTCAACTGTTGGGTCGGCCTTGTAGCTCGGCGCATAAATGACCGTGAATGGGTCAAACGCACCGGCTGTCGGCCACTCCCGCAAGAACAACTGCTTCGCGAACAAGCTGTGCCACGCGTACTCGGTGATGGCGCGTACCGGTAGCGTGTAGTGCTCATCTGCTCCAGCCGAAGCTTCGAGATAATACAGCTTCTGTTTCGTCTCGAGATGGGTGAGGACTTTGTCGAGAAGAGCGGTAAATTTTTCTTCTGCGATCGGCTGATTGACCGGCCCCCAATCCACTAACGAGTTGCTGACTTCATCTTGGACGACGAATTTGTCTTTCGGTGACCGCCCTGTGAATTTCCCTGTACTGACCGATAAAGCCCCGTCTTTCGTCAGTACGCCTTCACCGTTACGAATGGCTTCTTCCACCAATTCTGGAACCGTTAAGTTCCGTAATACATCGGCACCTTTAATTAATTCTTCGATTTTCAGGAGCGTAGTCGCCATCCTGAATCCCACCTTTCCCCTAAATAGATGTGGATGAAATCCGCATACTTCCGCGTTTGATTAGTATGACATTTTTATTATATGTGACACACTAATCAAAAACAAGCATTTCTTTACCCTTTAAAGTAAGCGCTTTCTTACAAGGACATTCTAACATATTCTGTATAAGCGGGGAGTGAAAAAACGGAAACCGTCAAAAAAATGTTTGATATTTCACAAACATAAATGATTTCCGTGATTACGAAGAAATTTACAAATTAAGCAGATACGCTTGACAGAACGGTATGGCATTTATATGATGGTGTTCGTAACGGATACTCTTATTCTGAGCGGTGGAGGGAACAAGGCCCTACGAAGCCCAGCAACCGTCCGATCCTGTAGTTTTTTTCGGAAAAGGTGCTATCCTGAAGCGAAGCGACAGCTTCGAACGATAAGAGGGTAAGGAAGAACGATTCAACCTTTCCCATTGAACGTGGCGAAAGGTTTTTTTCATTACCGTCCCAAAGCAACGCGTAAGGGGAACGAGTACCGTCCACACATCACCCTTATTAATAGGAGGTTTTTCGAAATGTCAAACTTGAACCGTCGACTTTTCACTTCGGAGTCCGTCACTGAAGGACATCCGGATAAAATTTGTGACCAAATCTCAGATGCGATTTTGGATGCCATTTTGGCTGAAGATCCAAACGCCCGCGTTGCGGCTGAGACGTCTGTCACGACAGGTCTCGTGCTCGTAGCTGGTGAAATCACGACATCGACTTACGTGGATATCCCGAAAGTTGTACGTGAAACTGTTCGTGAAATCGGCTACACGCGTGCCAAATATGGTTTTGACGCTGAGACTTGTGCTGTACTCACAGCAATCGACGAGCAGTCGGCAGACATCGCCCTCGGTGTCGACCAAGCGCTCGAAGCTCGTGAAGGTCAAATGACTGACGAAGAGATCGATGCGATCGGTGCCGGTGACCAAGGCCTCATGTTCGGTTATGCAACGAACGAGACACCTGAACTCATGCCGCTCCCGATCTCACTCGCTCACAAATTGTCACGTCGCTTGGCAGAAGTTCGCAAAAACGGAACGCTTGCTTACCTTCGTCCAGACGGTAAGACACAAGTAACTGTCGAATACGACCAAGACAACAACCCGGTCCGTATCGATACGATCGTCATCTCGACACAACATGCAGAAGACATCACGCTCGAGCAGATCCAAGCGGACCTTAAAGAACACGTGATCGAAGCAGTCATCCCGGCTGAACTCATCGACGCCGAGACAAAATACTTCATCAACCCGACTGGCCGTTTCGTCATCGGTGGACCACAAGGTGATGCAGGTCTTACAGGACGTAAAATCATCGTCGACACATACGGTGGATACGCTCGCCACGGCGGTGGTGCGTTCTCAGGTAAAGATCCTACCAAAGTTGACCGTTCGGCAGCATATGCGGCCCGCTACGTGGCGAAAAACCTCGTGGCAGCTGGACTTGCTGACAAAGCGGAAGTTCAACTTGCATACGCGATCGGTGTCGCACACCCGGTTTCAATCGCGGTGGACACGTTCGGCACTGGTAAATTGAGCGAGACTGAACTCGTTGAACTCATTCGTGAGAACTTCGACCTTCGTCCGGCCGGCATCATCAAGATGCTCGACCTTCGTCGCCCGATCTACAGACAGACAGCAGCTTACGGACACTTTGGTCGCACAGACGTTGAACTCCCATGGGAGCAAACGGACAAAGCGGCAGTGCTTGAAGAAGGCGCAAAACGTTTCGCATAAGCACAAAAAGACGACCTTTCGTGAGAAAGGTCGTTTTTTATTATGCTTGTGGTTTATTTTCGTTTGTTGCGTTCTCGTTGCCAAGTGCCGTATCTTTCGCCTCGACGACTTTCTCGCCAATATCTTGCAAATCTGATTTTGCTTCCTGGGCTGTCTCGACGACTTTGTTCACGTCTTGTTTGACCGTGTCGACTTCACCGACAACTTTTTCATAGACGTTTTGCACATCGGTCGATACTTCTTGAATCATACCTGAAGCCGATTTCACTTGCTCGATGACTTGAGACGCTTTACCGGCCGGATCTTCTTTGATCGTGTCGACGAGACCGCCGACAGACGACTTCGCATTCGTGAGTGACTGTTTCGTCGTCTCACGGTTCGACGAGCTAAGTAGGGCGATCAGACCGCCGACGAGCGCACCGAGAAGCATCCCGGTCACGACGTTGATTCTAGGACCACCCGAGTTGGTTTGGTCGAATTGGCGATTCGGGTTGTTAGCGTTAGCTGCGTGCGGATCGTTTTGTAATGTTGGTTCCATGTCTAAACACTCCTTTGTAAGTTGGCATTGGTACTCATATACCCTAGTTAAAATAGAAAATAACGTTCTGCTTTATTTCGACACGAAAAAGTAATAGAAGGGCAGGATATTTTTTACGTGATGGGGAATGATAGTACTAGATTGGCCAAAAGGGGGAAGCTGTTATGAAGATGCGGGAAGCCGTACCAGAAGATGCCGCCACGATTCGAGATATCGCACTTGCGACCATCAGTGTGACAGATGACGTTCGGTCTAAGGTGATGGAGCGCGCCTATCAACAAGAAGAGATCGTCCGGGCCATTGGTTCGAGTGAAGAAGCGAAAGAACAGTTGTTCATCGTCGGTGAGTCCGAAGGAGACGTCATCGGGTTTTACCATGCGATCGACCGCGGTGATACGTGGGAAGTGCTTCGTCTTTATCTTCATCCGGCTCACCATCGCCAAGGACTTGGGGCGGAACTGCTGACGCATCTCCAAGAGCGGAAAGCGCAGCCGATCGAGCTGTACGTCGAGAGTTCGAACGAGCAAGCGATCGCCTTCTTAAGCCATCAAGCGTTCACCGAACTGAACCGAATTCAAGAAGAAGTGTACGATCAACCGATGGAGCTCATCCATTTGCGTTACGACCCACGCTAAGACTCCAGACGGATTTTCTTTCAAACATCAGTCAGCGGCTGATGTTTTTTGTTAGAATTGATGAGACATACTAATAATGAGGTGACAGCATGACATATGAAGAAGAATCACGAAAAGGGGTCATCGTGATCGTTTACCCGTTACAGTTCACGTCCCGGCTCAGTGAAGCATTTTTGCAGCGACTCAGTGTCGACTATGAGGTGCTCGTCGTGACCGGACAGACGGTCGGACTAACGGCAGAAGACCATAAACAGCTGATCAAGAACACGCTACGGGAAGCGAGTCAGTCCAAACTACCGATTCACGTCATCGCCTTCAGTCTCGGGGCGCTCTTGACGAACCGCCTCCTGCAAGAGTACGACGTGCCGCTCGGGAGTTTGACATACATCTCCCCGCTCTTTGATTGGCATTCGTCCCGCCAAATCGGCGGGCTCAAACAAGTCGTCGCCAGTGCGGTCGACCGGTTCCGCCCCGATTTGCCGCTCAGTATGATGACGTTCACCGGCGGCGGGGAAGAGTCATCTCGTTTCGGCGAGATCACATACGCGCAGTACCGCGAAATCGAAGAAGAGATCGTCGAGCATCAAGAGGAGAAGAAACATTTACCTCGCTTACCGCTCGCTTGCTTCTACGCGCCGGACGATCGTTTCGCCGACGTGAAGCTGACGTTGAACGTCTGCCGCAAAATCGGCGGCGACCAAGTCTACATCCGTCGACTCGAAGGGTTCCCGCACTTTGGCTATGAACGGTTGAACACGAAGTTCGCGGAGACGCTGTTAACGTTTTATGAATTGATTCGGGAATAAATAACAGGCGACTCGCGTGAGTCGCCTGTTTTCATGCCCGTTTTTCGATCGCCACGATGAATGGCGGATGATTGATTTGGTTGACGAAACCGTAACGGAGAACGCCGGCTCGTTTTTGGTCGAGTGACTCGACGTACGTGAGCACCTCGTCCCGCTCGACTTTCCCGCTCTCATGGCCGTGGTAGATGACGACGACGACGACACCGCCGACGGCCATCACGTCGAGCAATTGCTCGAGGGCGTCGATCGTCGTGTTGCCGGTCGTTGTGATCGACTTGTCGCTCCCAGGCAAGTAGCCGAGATTGAAGACGGCCGCCGTGATCGGACGGGTTTCATCCGCGACGACCGCCTTGACCGTGTCGTGGCTGTCGTGGACGACCGAGACACGATCAAGCAGATTGGCGGCGGTGATGCGGTCTGTCGTCGCCTTGACTGCCGCCTCTTGGACGTCAAACGCGTAGACGTGGCCGCTGCCGACTCGTTCTGCTAGAAACAATGTATCGTGTCCGTTGCCGGCCGTCATATCGATGGCGACGGAACCGTCTGTAACGTGTTCACTTAACAGATGCTTCGCGAACGGTAAAACTCTCATTAATCCCATAGATCTCATCCTTCTTTTTTCCTTGGAAGGAATCACGACGTTCCAACTCGGCGTTGATGGCGTTCAAGACGGCCATTTTGTGCCGGCTCCACGTCGGTCCGATCAATAAGTCGGGTGGACCGTCGCCCGTCAATCGGTGAATCACGATTTCAGGCGGTAAGTACTCGAGCTGATCGCAGACGAGCGAGACGTATGTCGTCTCGTCCATGAGTTCGAGCAGCCCCAACTCGTATTGTCTGGCGAGCGGCGTCTGTTTTAAGACGTGGAGCAAATGGATCTTGATTCCTTGTATATCCATTTTAGCAACTTCTCGGGCCGTGTCGAGCATCATGTCTGGCGTTTCACCGGGAAGCCCGTTGATGATATGGACACAGACGGAAATGTTCCGGCTCCGCAGTTTCGCGAGACCATCTAGGAACGTCTTATAGTCGTGACCCCGGTTGATCTTTTTCGCGGTTGAATCATGGATCGTCTGCAGGCCGAGTTCGACCGTGAGTGACGTCCGCTCGTTCAACTCAGCGAGATAGTCGACGACGTCGTCTGGCAGACAGTCGGGACGTGTCGCGATCGACAGGCCGACGACGCCTTCTTCTGCGAGTGCCGGTTCGAACAGCTCGCGCAAGCGCTCTACGGGTGCGTACGTGTTGCTGAACGCTTGGAAGTAGGCGATATACAACGCCTGCTTCCATTTCCGATGCAGACGGGCCGTGCCCTCGGCGAACTGGACCGGGATCGGATCACAGGCGTTGCCGGCAAAATCGCCGCTGCCGTCATCCGAACAGAACGTGCAGCCGCCTTTTGAGACGAGACCGTCGCGGTTCGGACAAGTGAAGCCGCCATCGAGTGGGACTTTGAACACTTTCTCTCCGAATTCGCGACGATACGCTTCATTTAATTTATGAAATCTAGCTTGGCCAAACGGGTTATTCAATGCTATCCTCTCCTTCCTTGCTCATGCTATCACAAGGTGGGACTTGCTTTACTTCATAATAAGTAATTTTTCTTGACAGTTATGTAGCGTTCCGTTAGCTTGGAGAAGGACTCATCACAGATTCGGCCGTCGTGCCGGATTTTTTATCGTTTAAAGGAATGAAAGGAGTAACGGGTATGAACAATAAAATGCCGATTTCGGTATGGATTCTAGTCATTGCGATGGCGCTCAACACAACGGCGGCGTCTTTTTTATGGCCATTTAACACACTCTATATTAATGGATATTTAGGCGAGTCGATGACGCTCGCAGGTATTGCGCTGCTCGTCAACTCAGCGCTCGCGATCGCTGGTAACTATATCGGCGGGACGTTGTTCGACCGCATCGGCGGGAAGCGGACGCTCGTCATCTCGGTCGGGCTGTTGCTCGCGAGCTCGCTCGGATTCTTATTGTTTCATGCTACGTTCTTCGGGTATTTGGCATGGCTCGGTTTGATCGGGTTCTCGGGTGGGCTCGTCTTTCCGACCGTGTACGCGTTTGCTGGTTTGATTTGGCCTGAAGGCGGCCGGCGCTCGTTCAACGCGATTTACGTCGCCCAAAACGTCGGTGTTGCCCTCGGGACGGCGATGAGCGGTCAGATCGCGCGTATCAACATCGAGTGGATCTTCTATGCGAACTTCTTCTTGTCGGTCCTTTTCGTCGTTGTGCTGTTGTTCGGCCTGCGTTACTTGAAAAACCCGGGTCGCCCAATCGTCCAATCTCAGCTCGAGGCCGCGGCGACGACGCTCTCTGGCGCGACGATGAAATCGCTGTGGTTTGTCGCCATCGGTTATGCCGCACTCTGGTTCGTCTACGTCCAGTGGCAAGGAACGATCGCCGTCCATTCGAAAGACCTCGGTGTGACGATCAGCCAATATTCACTGCTGTGGACGGTCAACGGAGCGTTGATCGTGTTCGCCCAACCGCTCCTTAACCGGGCGCTGCGCTACTTTGAAGACGATTTGAAGCGCCAACTCGTCGTCGGTGCCGTCATCTTCCTCGCTGCTTTCATCATCGTGCCGTTCGCGGGAGGGTTCACGATGTTCATGGTCGCGATGATCGTCATGACGATCGGTGAGATGTTCATCTGGCCGGCCGTCCCGACGATCGCCGCAAAACTTGCACCTCCGGGTAAAGCCGGACAGTTCCAAGGACTCGTCAACATCGCCGCGTCGGTCGGACGGATGATTGGACCGACACTCTCAGGACTCACGTTCGATTTACTCGGTATGAACGCTGTGTTTGGATTGTTGCTTCTACTCATTGTCACAGCGCTTTTCTTCTTTATGAAAATCAGTTCGTTGAATCGTCAAACTTGATTCGAATTGCACATCGACCGCGTATTCAATTTGCATGCGATGTTGCAATCTCATTTAAAATCTAGGTAAAGGATCCTTTCACATAATCGTTCCGTCGTTTCCTGTTTCTAGCCGATGAGGGGATGTACACCATGAACGAAGAAGTCAATTTACTCGTGCTCGCGACCCAATACATGTTTTGGGTCGGATTTGTCGGGATGGCCGCCGCGACGCTCTATTTTTTAGTGGAACGAAACAGCCTTGACCCGGAATATCGTTCTGTCGCCACGGTCGCTGCCTTGGTCACGTTTGTCGCTGCCATCCATTACTATTTCATGAAGGACGCCGTTGGTGATTCGGGACTGTTGTCTGAGATCACAGGTTTTCCAACCGAGATTCGTTATATCGATTGGCTCGTGACGACACCGCTCTTGCTCGTGAAGTTCCCGCTTCTCCTCAGTTTGAAAGGGAAGATGAAGTCGGGACTGCTGACGAAATTGATCGTCGCCGACATTATTATGATCGTTTCGGGATATCTCGGTGAATCATCGATCAACTTGAACGGCGGCTTCACGCAACTTGGATTGTGGGGCTATCTAGTCGGCTGTTTGGCCTGGATCTATATCATCTACTTGCTGTTCACGAACGTCACGAAAGCGGCGGAATCGTCGCCGGCACCGATTCGGAAAGCGCTGCTCAACATGCGCCTATTCATCTTGATCGGTTGGGCGATTTACCCGATCGGTTACGCGGTCACCCTGTTCGCGACCGGGGTAGAGGTTCAGTTAGTGCGTGAGCTCATCTACAACGTCGCCGACTTGGTCAACAAGGTCGGATTCGGATTAATCGCTTTCTTCGCAGTGAAAACGATCTCGACGCTCAAACAAATTAAAACGTGATTGTAAGTTCACATTGACGTGGATTTTTATCTTGCGCTAGAATGAAGAAGTGAGATAAAAATTGCGTTGATAAGGAATAGTATCGTAGGGTCGATATTTTAGAGAGCCGGTGGTTGGTGTGAACCGGTATATGGACCGCGAGAACTCGCCTTGGAGCTGTTCGCCTGAACTAAAAGTAGGGTGAACCGAAGTTACGCCTCGTTACCGGCGTCTCAAGTGGCAGACATGCAACATGGGTGGTACCGCGGAGAGCTTTCAAGCCTTTCGTCCCATTTACCGGGGCGGAGGGCTTTTTATTATGCAGAGGAGGAATAATTTTGAGCTATTTTAAACATCAAGACATCGAGCCGAAATGGCAAAAACGTTGGGAAGAGAAAGAGTCATTCCGGACGACGGAAGACCCGGACAAGGAATGTTTCTACGTCCTCGACATGTTCCCTTACCCGTCAGGAGCCGGACTTCACGTCGGTCACCCGGAAGGTTACACGGCGACAGATATCATCGCCCGTATGAAACGGATGCAAGGCTATAACGTCCTTCACCCGATCGGTTGGGACGCGTTCGGTCTTCCGGCCGAACAGTACGCCCTCGATACAGGAAACGACCCGCGCGAGTTCACGGAGCGTAACATCGGGACGTTCCGCCGTCAGTTGAAAGACCTCGGCTTCTCGTACGACTGGGACCGTGAGATCAGCACGACCGACCCGAAATACTACAAGTGGACGCAATGGATCTTCACGCAGCTCTATGAGCGTGGCCTCGCCTACGTCGACGAAGTGGCGGTCAACTGGTGTCCGGCCCTCGGTACGGTACTCGCTAACGAGGAAGTCATCGACGGATTGTCTGAACGTGGGAACCATCCGGTCTACCGCGTCCCGATGAAACAGTGGGTGCTCCGCATCACGCATTACGCGGAGCGGTTGCTTGATGATTTAGAAACACTCGACTGGCCAGAGAGCGTCAAAGAGATGCAACGCAACTGGATCGGAAAATCGGTCGGCGCCGAAGTCGACTTTAAAGTCGACGGGCACGATAAAGTCGTTACCGTGTTCACGACGCGGCCTGATACTCTTTACGGAGCGACGTACGTCACACTCGCGCCGGAGCACCCGTTCGTCAAAGCGATCGCGACGCCGGAACAACTCGTCGCGGTCGAAGCGTACGCGGAAGAAGTCTCGAAGAAGACCGATCTTGAGCGGACTGACCTCGCCAAAGAGAAGACGGGTGTCTTCACGGGCGCTTATGCGGTCAACCCGGTCAACGGGGAACAACTTCCGATTTGGATCGCTGACTACGTCTTGTCGACATACGGCACGGGTGCGGTCATGGCCGTACCGGGCCACGATGAGCGAGACTATGAGTTCGCGAAGACGTTTGACCTCCCAATCCGTGAAGTCGTCAAAGGCGGTAACTTGGATGAGGCGGCTTACACGGAAGACGGCGAACATGTGAACTCAGGAGCGCTCGACGGTCTCAATAAAGTCGATGCCATCGCCAAGATCATCGAAGAACTCGAACTTGCCGGCACGGGCCGGGCGAAGACGACGTATCGTCTCCGTGACTGGTTGTTCAGCCGTCAACGCTATTGGGGCGAGCCGATCCCGATCGTTCATATGGAAGACGGGACGCTCAAGACGGTATCGATCGAAGAGCTTCCGCTCGAACTTCCGATCATCGATGAGATCAAGCCGTCAGGCACAGGCGAGTCACCACTCGCGAACGCAGACGAGTGGTTGACGTACACAGACCCCGTGACGGGTGAGAAGGGTCGTCGTGAGACGAACACGATGCCGCAATGGGCCGGCAGTTGCTGGTACTACATCCGCTACATCGATCCGCATAACGAAGACATGATCGCCGATCCTGAGAAGTTGAAACGCTGGCTCCCGGTCGACTTGTACGTCGGTGGTACGGAGCACGCGGTCCTGCACTTGCTCTACGCGCGTTTCTGGCACAAAGTGCTCTACGACATCGGGATCGTCCCGACGAACGAGCCGTTCCAAAAGCTTTACAACCAAGGCATGATTCTCGGTGAGAACAACGAGAAGATGTCGAAATCAAAAGGCAACGTCGTCAACCCGGACGATATCGTCAAATCACACGGTGCCGACACGCTTCGTCTCTATGAGATGTTCATGGGACCGCTTGATGCGGCGATCGCGTGGTCGACGAACGGCCTTGACGGGGCACGTCGCTTCCTCGACCGTGTCTGGCGTTTGTTCGAACAAGCGAAACTCGAAGACGTCGCTGCGACGGCCGACTTTGAGCGCACGTACCATCAGACGGTGAAAAAAGTGACGGAAGATTATGAGGCACTTCGCTTCAATACAGCGATCTCGCAACTCATGGTCTTCATCAACGAAGCTTACAAACAAGACACGTTACCGAAGCAAGAGATGGTCAACTTCATCAAGATGCTCGCTCCGGTCGCACCACACTTGGCTGAAGAATTGTGGGAGCGTCTAGGGATGGCAGAAGAATTGACGTATGCGGCGTGGCCAACGTTTGACGAGTCGAAACTCGTCAGCGATAAGATTGAGGTCGTCATCCAAGTGAACGGTAAGCTCCGGGCGAAGATGCACGTGACGCGCGACGCTTCAAAAGAAGCACTTGAGGCGGAGGCACTCGCGAACGAGCGTGTACAAGAGTTCACTGAAGGAAAAACGGTCCGTAAAGTGATCGTCGTCCCAGGTAAACTCGTCAACATCGTCGTAGGATAAGTTAAGGAATGTGTGACATTGTCACACGTTCCTTTCTTTTTGGGGATGCCGTTTTCTTTTTGAGGCGGTTTTGTTACACTAAAGGGCGACACTGAATATAAAGGGGACTAAGCGTCCATGAAACGATCTTACGTACTGTACACGACATTGTTTGCGGTCGTGGTCGGCGTGATTCTTTGTTACGTGTTCGTTTTTTCAGACGAAGACATTCAAAGCCAAATCGCTGCGACATTTGAAAAGATTGAGATTCAAACGAGTCATCAAGCGACGTCGATGCCTCCGGTTGAAGCCTCGCCAGACGAAGAAGACATCGATACGACCGATGCGCTCGAACAAATACAGAATATTGACGAGGTTTACTATAGCGACACGATCGGGGCTTATTTGGTCTTGACGAAAGATAACGACTTCTTTGAAGTGAGCGGAAACGCGAATCGAGTGAACGCTTCGCTCAAGCTCGCGACCGAGAATCAATCGTTCCCGCTCGGTGACTTTATCGGGATGCGTATGATTGCAGAAGATAAAATTTATGCCGTCACATCGACCGGTGTCATCGTGACGATCGAGCGAGAAGAAGGACGTTGGATGGAGCGCGAACGAAAAGCAATCGGCGGGCTTGTTTCGACCGATCGGCTGTTCGGGCTCGGGTACGACCAAGAGACGGAACGGCTCATCATCATGAACCGCACGGCAGCGGCACCGGATATCGAACTCATCTACGTTCAAGAACGGATTATGAAGGCGGAAACGCCGGATGAAGCCGAAGCGACACCGGATGAGGAAGCCGAACCAGCAACGGATGAACCGACCCAATCGGCTGAAGAAACGATCGAGACGGATGCTGTCTCTCCGGAAGACGAGGCACTTCAATCGAAAGGAACGGAAGAAACAGAAGACGTCGAACCGTTGACGGAGTGGACGATTGAATCACGCAAGCCGCTCACGACGGAAGGGATGAGCGCCTCGATTCAACAGAAGTTTGAGAAGTTCCGTGGGGTCGGTCTTGTCGAACGGCAAGGACGGATTTACGTCCTTGATTCGGAAGAACTCGTGTTATACACGATCAACCCAGGCGAAGGGACGATGAATGGTCAAATGGTGACGCCTCGCGTCTACGGTTCGACCGGCATGTTCTTGCAAGACAATGAAATTTTTGCAATCGTACGACCAGACGTGTTCGACCTTGACGCGTTCGTCTCGGTCGACTGATAGGAGCGGATCAAATGAGTAAACGTTATTTTTATGAAGAAGTACGTCAGTTTCACGAAACGTTCGGTCACCCGGAAGCAAGCGTGCCAAGCCCGCTCGAACTTGACCGGGCCGTGAAACGGTCGGTCTGGACCGCAGAAGAAGCGGTCGTTGAATTTTTACACCAGTCGGCCCGTACGGAAGACGAGTTTTTACAAGCCGTCGCGACGTTCCAACAAGGGTTTGAGAAAGCCGTGCACAAGTCGCTCCAAGAAGCGCCGCCGACGAACGACGTCGACCGGCTCGTCGGTCAAGGGGACGCGCTCACGGACGCACTCTATTTCGTGATGGGGAGTTTCGTCGAGCTCGGGCTCGACCCGGTGCCGCTGTTTGAAATCGTCCAGCGTGCCAACATGGCGAAACTCGGCCCGGACGGATTGCCGATCCTGCGCGCGTCAGACAATAAAGTCATGAAGCCTGAAGGGTGGATGCCACCGGAGCCGGAACTCGAGGCTGAGGTCCGTCGCCAAATGGCAGAAAAATAAGAGAGCGTGGTCACTAGGACCACGCTCTCAGGTTGTTGATGAACCAAATCGTAAACAGCGATCTGGTTCATCTTTTTTTATGTTCGATGGCCTTAAGGCGCTCTGCCTAACATAAAATTGAAGTCGAGTCCGCAGTAGCCCGATGTCGACCGTTTACGTTGTCGGCTGGACTGTGGAGAATTCCGCCGCATGTGACCCGGCACAGTGGCCGGTCGTGAAAGCGGCCGTAATGTTATAGCCGCCCGTGTATCCATGAATATCGAGCACCTCGCCGGCGAAGAACAAACCGTCTGCTTTTTTTGACATCATCGTCTGTGGGGCGATCTCTTTGACCGAGACACCACCGCCCGTGACGAACGCCTTATCGAAGTCGAGCGTACCTGTCGCGTGCAGTTCGAACGTCTTAAGATGCGTCGCGAAATCGATGACTGATTGCCGTTTCAACTGGCTCGCGTCCTCTTCGCCGAAAGCGAGTTCAGCCAAGAGGAGGTCGAGCATCCGTTCCGGGATGAACCCTTTCCAGACGTTTTTGACGGCGCGTTTCGGCTGAGCTTGAACTTGGTTCCACAACTCTTGAACGAGCTCGTCGCGCGCCATGTCTGGGAACAAGTCGAGTGACAGTGCGACGACCCGTTCTTTGCTGCGCTTGCGTTCTCTGATCGTATATTGGCTGCATCTGAGTGCGATCGGACCCGAAATCCCGAAGTGGGTGAAGATCATGTCGCCGCGGTGCGTCTTGATCGGCTTGCCTTTTTTACCGTGCACGGTGAGTGCGACGTCACGAAGCGATAGCCCTTGCAACTGTTTCGTCCCGATGAACGAATCGTTCAAGAGGATCGGCACTTCGGTCGGGAATAGTTCTGTGATCGTGTGCCCCGCTTTCTCGGCCCACGGGTAACCGTCACCGGTCGAGCCGGTGTGGGGGACGGATTGTCCGCCGACGGCGATGACGCAAGCTTTGGCCTCGATCCGTTCCCCGTCTTCTAGCTCGACCGCCTCGAACTCATTTGCTTCATTAAAATGGAGCGTCTTCACTTTCGCGTTCTTCCGAATCTCGACCCCGAGCGAATCAATGGCGCGGAGGAGCGTGTTGACGACGTCCTGGGCCTTGTCCGTCACCGGGAACATCCGGCCGTTGTCTTCCTCTTTCAACGGGATGCCGAAACCCGTGAACAAATCGATGATGGACTGGTTATCGAACTGGGTGAGGGCGCTGTACAAAAAGCGGCCGTTCCCAGGGATGAACTGAATCAACTCGTCGACCGGTTTCCGGTTCGTGACGTTGCAACGTCCTCCGCCGGAAATGGCGAGTTTACGCCCGAGCTTAGAACCTTTATCAATCAGGAGCGTGTTCGCCCCGGCTTTTGCGGCTGCATAGGTCGCCATCAGGCCGCTTGGGCCTCCTCCGATGACGATGACATCTTTCATCATAGTATCCCTCGTTTCTGTTTCAAATCGACTAGTAAAATTATCGTAACTTTATTATCCGCAACAGTAAGAGTATAATGAGAAACGGTTGTTTTGTAAAACTAGGACATTTCAAACGTTGTATGAATAGATGGAGGTATCTCATGTCATCAAGCGTCAAACAAGATTCAGGACGAGAATCCTTCGTCAAAGGAACGCTGCTCTTATCAGCCGGGAACTTGATTTCCCGAGCGCTCGGACTGCTGTACACGTTCCCGTTCCAAGCGATGGTCGGGATTGCCGGTGTTACGTTATACCAAGCGGCATATACGTATTATGCGCTCATGATCGCCATCTCGACGGCAGGGATCCCGGTTGCCGTCTCAAAATTCATCGCCAAGTATAACGCGCTCGGCGAGTATGGGACGAGTCAACGGCTGTTCCGGCAAGGGATGAAGCTGATGCTCTTGACCGGTGTCGTCGCCTTTTTCTTACTCTTTTTTGCCGCTCCGTGGTTGTCGGAGCTCATGGTCCGCAATTCGGAAAATAATCAACAGTATATCGACTCACTCACGCTCGTCACAAGAAGCGTCAGTTTTGCGCTCTTGCTCATCCCGGCGATGAGTATGGTCCGTGGTTATTTCCAGGGACATCAAGATATGGCCCCGACGGCCATCTCACAAGTCATTGAACAGATCGTACGCATCATGTTCTTGCTCAGCGGAACGATGCTCGTCTTGTTCGTCTTCTCAGACTCGGAGTTCGTCCGTCCGCTTGCTGACACGCTCGGCGGAACGGCGGCGGTCGAGACGACGGAACTGAATGGATTGAAAGTGCTCGCCGTGACGATCGCGACGTTCAGCGCGTTCATCGGTGCGATCGGGAGTATCGTCGTCCTCGCGATGTACTGGCGCAAACGAAAAGACATTCATCGACAGACCGACAACCCTGAAGGAACACCGGTCCGTTCGATGAAATCGCTCTTGCTCGAATTGCTCAGCTACTCGATTCCGATCGTCATGGTCGGCTTGTCGACACCGCTCTACCAGTTCGTCGATCAGTTGACGATGGTCAACACGCTGCTCAACGCTGGGAAATCGGTGGCTGAGGCGACGTCGGCGTTCGGTTTTTTGACCGGTAACGCCCACAAGATCGTTTTGATCCCGGTATCGATCGCGGCTAGTGTGTCGATGGCGACGATTCCACTCGTCACCCGATCGTTCACACACGGGGACATGGATAAAGTCCGCAATCAAGTCAATCATATTTTCCAAGTATCGTTCTTCGTGACGATTCCAGCCGTCATCGGACTCGTCGCGCTCTCAGAGCCGTTGTTTGGGACGCTCTTCCCGGGTGACCGGGAAGGGTGGGTCTACTTGCTCCATTACGCACCGAGTGCATTCTTCCTCGCCTATTACTCGGTCGCTGCGGCAATTTTGCAAGGAATCAATAAACAATACTTCACGATTTTCGCGACAGCGATGGGGCTCTTGACGAAAGTCGTCTTGAACGTCCCGTTCGTGTACGCGCTCGGCGGCATCGGCGCCGGGTATGCGACGATTGCCGGATACATCGTGGCGATCATCCTCATGGTGTGGAAGATTCAACGGGCACTTCAGTTCCCATACAAACAACTGTTACGTCGCACGATCCTCATGTTTGCGATGGGCGCGGCAATGTTCGTTGCGGTGTATGGGTCGTTGTTCGTCACGCTGAATGACCAACCGAGTTGGAGCAATGACATCGTGGCGACCGTCGTCGGCTTCGGGATCGGGCTCGTCGTGTATGGCTATCTCGGATGGAGAAGCCACTTGGCCGGGAAACTGTTAGGAAAACGATTCCAATATCGGAGGAAAAATAATGCGAATTGATAAGTTGTTAGCCAATATGGGCTATGGTTCACGTAAAGACGTGAAACTGTTATTAAAACAGGGAGCGGTTCGAATCGACGACCAACCTGTGAAAGATGCGAAACGTCACGTCGACACGGACAGTGAGACGGTCACCGTGCTCGGTGAGCCGGTCGAGTACCGTCCGTTCGTCTACTTGATGATGAATAAGCCGGCTGGTGTCATCAGTGCGACCGAGGACAAAGTTGAGTCGACGGTCATCGAATTAATCGACCCGGCTTACGCCCATTACGAGCTGTTTCCTGTCGGTCGTCTCGATAAAGATACGACGGGCCTGCTGCTCATCACGAACGATGGCGCGTTCAACCACGCCCTCATGTCACCGCGTAAACACGTCGACAAGGTGTATATCGCCGAAGTCGACGGTGAGATGACGGTCGAGGACATCCGCACGTTCGCGGAAGGAGTCGCTCTCGAGGACGGATACACGACGAAACCGGCGCGTCTTGAAGTGCTCAGTCAGACGGGCCAAAAATCGGTCGTTCGCCTGACATTGTCGGAAGGGAAGTATCATCAGGTCAAGCGGATGATCGCTGCGGTCGGTAAGCACGTCGAACAGCTCGAACGTGTCCAAATTGGACCGCTCGAACTCGATGAATCGTTACAGCCTGGTGAATACCGTGAACTGACTGAAGCAGAAGTCGAACAGTTTTTGTCATGAATCAGGGGGAAAAGTGAGACCGGATGTCAGAAAGGCATCCGGTCTCATTTTTTATGTAAAAAAAGAGGCCCCGCTCGCGGAACCCCTTGTAATTATATTCAATTTGCCGTCTTCAGTGAACGTTTCGATGACGTCCACGTGCCGCGACTCGGACTTTCTACAAGATTGTTGTATTCAAGTACGTTCAAATCACGCTGGACAGTGCGTGATGTGATGCCGAACTCTTCTACTAGTTCTGAAGTGGTAACGCAATCCCTTTCGTTGATAAATAAATAAATCGACTTAATACGGGTTAGCATACGATCTGTTGAACCTTTCATTGGATGACCTCCCAATGCGTAGAATGGTGAAAGACGAAACCGACGGACGACGAATGAAATATGAAATTGTTATTTTCTAAAATTACATCTTAAGTATAACGCTCCTAAACAGAAAAGCAAGAGAAAAGAACGAACGATTTCAATGTAAAGAACATGTTATGAACGTAAATATCGAATGAATGAACTGTAAATCATCGGTTATAGAGCTTAAAGACGAACGAAAAATTATTTTCGAAATAAATGTTCGTCTTTCTGACATTTGGATATACTAATAAGGGAGAGAACATTCGCAAAGGGGAGATTGACATGAACTGGAGACAAGAAGTCGACTTACGAAAAGAAGCGTTTTTAAACGATCTTAAAGGATTACTTACAATCCCGAGCGTGTTAGACGAATCGAAAACAGGACCGAACGAGCCGTTCGGTCCAGAAGTCCGTCAAGCGCTCGACTATATGCTCGAGCTAGGTCAACGTGACGGCTTTATCACAAAGGATGTCGACGGATATGCGGGACATTTAGAATACGGCGAAGGTGAAGAACTCGTCGGCATCTTGTGCCATCTCGATGTCGTACCGGCCGGGGACGGGTGGACATATGGGGCGTTCAACCCGACAATCACCGACGGCAAAATTTTTGCGCGCGGCAGCAATGACGATAAAGGACCGACGATGGCTGCCTATTACGGACTGCGGATCGTCAAAGAGCTCGGTTTGCCACTATCGAAACGGGTCCGGCTCATTGCGGGCTGTGACGAAGAGAGCGAGTGGCGTTGCGTCCGTGAGTACTTCAAACAAGAAGAGATGCCAACGTATGGATTTGCGCCTGACGCCGATTTCCCGATCATCAACGCCGAGAAAGGTCTATACGATGGCGTACTCAAGCAACTTCCGATCCAGCGCGTCCAAGGAACAAGCCATCACCTCGTCTCGTTCATCAGCGGGGAACGCCCGAACATGGTGCCAGACGTTGCGACAGCAGTGTTGAAAACGAATGAAGTGCTCGAAGACCAATTCGAGGCGTATCTCGAGAAGTATGAAGCGGACGGGACGTGTGTTTTTGAAGAAGGGATGTACACGTTCACAATAAAAGGCGTCGCGGCCCACGCGATGGAACCAGACAACGGGGTGAACGCGGCCTACGTGCTCGCAGGCTTCCTGCTCACGCTCGCGCTCGATATTCAAGGTGAGCGCTACATCGAGTTCGTCCGTCACGTCTTTGCGGACTCACGTGGCATCTCGCTCGGTATTGAAGCGAGCGACGAGACCGGAGATTTGACGATCAACGGTGGCGTCTTCCGCTACAACGACACGGAGCGGATGGCGACGGTCAACATCCGTTACCCGTATACGGCGAAGTTCACGGAACGTCTGCAAAACTTGAAAGAAATCGCGTTGTCATTCGGTTTCGAATTGACGACAAAACACCATATGCCGCCACACCACGTTTCGGAAGACCATCCGCTCGTGACAACATTAGCAGGCGTCTATGAGCGCCAAACTGGTGAATCAGCGCACCTGATGGCAATCGGAGGCGGTACGTATGCCCGCTCGCTCGAAGCCGGCGTCGCGTTCGGCGCGTTGTTCCCGGGAGCGAAAGATGTCGCTCATCAGGTCGACGAGTATATGGAAGTTGAAGATTTATTACGTGCGGCCGCAATCTATGCGGAAGCAATTTACGAGCTCGCTAAATAATAACCTTTGAGAGCTGACTGCATCGGTCGGCTCTCTGTCTGTTAGGAAGGAAGTTGAACGTGAACCAGCAAAAAAAATCGTTTCAATCGATTTATGTCGCCATCTTTTTCGCACAAGGCGCCCTCATCCCATACATGACCTTGTTCTTCTCACAAGCACGTTTTGATTTGTCACCGAGTGAGGTCGGGACGATCGTCGCTATCTTGCCCATTTTATCGATTGGTGTACAACCACTCTGGGGCATGCTTGCCGACCGAACGGGCCGAACCCGCGCCTGGTTAATGTTAGCCATGATTGCGGCTGCGGCGATCTCGATCACATTTTTATTTGCGACATCGTACGTCTGGATCATTCTGTTGATGGTAGCCTGGTCGATATTTCAATGTGCCCACATTCCGCTCGTCGATATGATGACGCTCGATTACACGTCCCGCGCTAAAATCGATTACGGAGCCATCCGTTTGTTCGGCTCGGCCGGGTTTGCCATCGCGGTCTTCATGATCGGCCGGATTGCGGATACGTCATGGGGGTTATCGAGTACGTTTCTACTTAGTGCGATCGTGCTCGTCGTCGGAACCGTCGCCTTGAAGCAAATTACGGATACGGGTGTAACTCATACGACGACAGCCGCCCCGTTCGCTTGGTCAGCCATTTGGAATGCGCCGTTCGTGGCTTTTTTAGTCGGCGGCATGCTCGTCTTTGGTCCGATTTACGCAAATAACTACTACTTTGGCATTTATGTGACGAGCATCGGCGGCTCAACGACGCTCGTCGGGACGTTGTTTTTAGTGGCGGTGCTCTGTGAGATCCCGTTTATGAAAGTGGCGCATCAAATTGTCGCACGCTTAGGTACGGTCAACGTACTCGCTGGGGCAGCTTTGATTTCAGCGCTTCGGAACGGTTGGCTCGCACTCGAACCGTCGTTGTGGGTCGTTTGGTTGCTCGCCATCGTCCAAGGACTCGTCGTCGGATTGCTCATTCCGGTTGCACTTCAGTTTGTCCGAAGTCTCGTCAGCTTAAACGTCACCTCGACAGCGATTGGCGTCTATATGGCTGTCACATCGGGCTTGGCGACGGCCGCATTCAATCAGTTGAGCGGGATTATCATTGAAGTAGACAGCATTATCGGTGTATTTTGGATGTACACAGCAGTCAGTGTCATCGGCGCGATTTTATTCTTGGGACTGAGACGGTTCCGTGAGAAAGGATGACGAGCGATGTCGACACATTATTTTATAGCGCTCCCAATCGAAGCGCGACAGTTTGAACAAATCCAACGGGACATCTTACCGTTTTATTCCTATCGCCGCGTTTATCGACCAGAGGAATTTCATTTGACGCTTCAATTTTTAGGGGCATTAGACGATGACCAAGTAGAGGCAGTCAAAGAGATTACTCGAGACGTGGCGCACGAAACGGCGCCATTCACGTTACGTTTTCAGCAGATTGATCATTTTGGGAGACCCGATCGTCCGCGCGTGCTGACAATCATCCCGAATCCGTCTGTAGCGCTTTCGACATTCGTCAGTACGCTTCGGCGCAAATTGGCAGAAGAGATTTCAGCAATCGATCGGAAACCGTTCGCAGCACACGTCACCCTTGCAAAGAAGTGGGATACCGGCGAGCGGATCCCTTATATCGCACCTTCGTTTGACGTGGAAGAAGCGATCACAGAAGTAGTGCTCTATCGAATCAATCCGACACAGACTCCTGCCTATGAAGCAGTTGAAGTATTTCCGCTAGCGCATTCAGAGGAGGACACATGGCGATCCCGATTAAAATTTTTGACGTAATTTCTAAATATGAACGGAACATGCTCGATCAATTCAATCGTTTTCAAGAGTATATCGAATCCGATACGGCGCGAATGCGCAGACTCTACGACTCGAATCGGCTAACTCCGCCGGAAATAATGGAGTTTGAAAACCCGTGGTGGAAATTTTGGCGTCGTACGGAGCGCATCGAACTCGAAGCGAACCCGTTGACGGAAAAACAATTTCAAACGCTGCTCACAAACCGACGCCGCATCCAAAAGCTTCAATTTGCGTGCGAAGGGGCAACAGAAGCGGATATGCCACTATTAGCTTTTTTGCGGGACTATAGTTATCGGCATATGCTCACAGAATGGAACGAGCATCACTTTTTCATGTATCGTCCTGTCGTCGAGTGGAACGGGGCCATGGTTGAACTAAGCCATATCATCGTTGGGCCGTCGCATATTTATCTCGTTGAATGGCTTGAAGGTGACCGCAGCATCTATCACGTATCGAAACAGAAGACTTGGATTCATCAACCACTCAAAGGGGAAAATAAACGTGTAGTCAATCCGCTCATCGCATTGACACGCACCGAAGAAATCGTAAGGCAGTTTCTTCCGTCCTATGATGGGGTCATCCAAAAAGTGGCGTTGGCTCCGAACGGCTATTTCGATCATGTGCCGGAGACACGCGCGACCCAGTTTGTTTCACGGTCGGATTACGACCAATGGATGAAACAAGTCAATGCGAGGGCATCCATCGTTAAAGCCCAACAAATTCGAGATGTGGCGAAACTTCTAGATACGACAGCACAGATGCCGTTTCGACAATTTTTGGATCAGTAGGAGAGGATGGAACGAGTATGTATCACACACCTGACCAACAGGCTACAACGCATGTGACAATCGAGCGGGCAACGCTCCTCTCATTTGAGACGGTTCGACTCGAAGTCATTGCCGAATATGAGTCCATTCCAGTACAAATCGAACAAAATGGGCGCCCTGTCACTTACGTGGTGCTCGAAGAAAGAACAACTGAGGCCGGGACGATTGAACGGGACATCCGTCTCGCACGCCCGGTAACGCTGGAATCGGTTTATACCGTATTTCATCCTGGACATAAAACAATCGTGGTCATCCCGAGAGAAATCGTCCAGACGAATGAATTTGAACGCAGATACGCCTACGATGGACCGCTCGGACTCTTATTTGGCATAAATGTGATTGACGTATTCGTCTGGTCACCTGTCGCTTTCTCGATTTGGGTGACGGTGCATGATGAAGACACGCATCGGGAAATCGAGCGATTTCGGATGACGCGTGGTAGCCGCGGCGTCTGGCATGCCGAGGTGCCAAAAGGTTACGAAGGTTTACTGTACCGTCTTCAAGTCAAAACACCGGTCGAAACGAACGATATCGTCGACCCTTACGCGAAAGCCGTCAGCCTGAATGGCGAATTTGGCGTATTGGTCGATGTCGAAGCCGAGATTGCGAAACACGTTGAACCGGTGTTACGGCCGCCGCTCCGAAAAGCGACTGATGCCGTCATCTACGAACTTCATATCCGCGACTTCACGAGCCACCCCGCTTCGACTAGCCGGCTAAACGGATTGTACGGTAGCATCGTCGAAACTGGGATTCGGACGACCGGAGACAAGAGTGCCGGTCTCGATTACTTGAAAGAGTTAGGCGTCACACATTTGCAATTGCTCCCGGTGCATGATTTCGGCAGCGTCGACGAGTTGACACGCATGCCTTATAACTGGGGGTACGACCCGATTCATTGGTTCGCTTTAGAAGGGAGCTACGCCTCAGACCCAAGCGCCCCGACAACAAGAGTGCTCGAATATGCCCGAATGGTGAATGAGTTACACAAAACCGGGATGCGCGTCGTCGTCGATGTCGTCATGAACCATGTGTTCATTCGTGAACAGTCGTCGCTCGAAGCGCTCGTGCCGTATTATTATTTCCGGTATGAGCACGACGGAACGGTCGCAAACGGTACCGGTGTCGGGAATGACACAGCGTCTGAACGGTATATGATGCGTCGCATGATTGTCGATTGCATCACTTATTTTGCGACGACGTATCAAGTTGACGGTTTTCGATTCGATTTGATGGGGATCCATGATGTGGAAACGATGAACCAAGTTCGGACGTCGCTTGATAAAGTCGACAGGTCTATCTTGATCTATGGAGAAGGTTGGGATTTGGCGACACCGCTCGGTCCGTCCTTGAAGGCGTCTTCCCACAATGCGGCGCATATGCCACGAATTGGTCATTTTAACGACATGATGCGAGATGCGCTGAAAGGTTCATCGTTCAACGAGCGCGAGCGCGGCTTCGTATCCGGGAACGAATGGCGGGAGTGGGAACTTCGTGAATGCATCACCGGTGCCGTTCAGATTCCGAACGTCACCGTCGGTCGGTTCCCGAGTCCGCAATATACGATCAATTATGTGGAAGCGCACGATAACTATACGACGTTTGATAAATTGCTGCTCGCTTGTGAGGATACGGATGAGACGACGAGGTTACGGATGCAACGGCTGGCCACAGCGATCGTCATCACGTCACAAGGCGTTCCGTTCCTTCACGCCGGGCAAGAGTTCGGTCGAACGAAACAAGGCGTAGAGAACAGCTACAACGCCCCTGATCGGATCAATCATTTTGATTGGGACCTTCGTGACAGTCGGGCGACAGAAGTGGAGTATGTGAAAACGCTGCTCAAGTTACGCCGGCGCCACACGTGTTTCCGATATGATACCCGGCAAAAAGTAGTCGAGCAGTTCAAGTTTCTCCCGTCGCCGCCTGGTGTGATCGCTTACGAATTGACAGCAAGCCATTCTTACGATGCTTGGCAGCGAGTGCGTGTGTATTTGAACGGGACGTTCGAGCAAGTGACGTTCCAAGCAGAAGGCGACTGGAACGTATACGTGCAAGGGGATAAGGCGAGTTTGACACCGATTGTTCGAAACCCGAGTCAGATTCAAGTCGAGTCGTTGTCAATGACGATTATCGCGTGTTAATATTGTGATTGTATCTTTTTAACTTCCAATGAGATTTGAGCGTGATGAACATGTATTCAGATATAATCGGTGCCCTCGGTGAAGAGTGGACAGTGGCTTCCGCAGGCGGGATTACGGGTGAAGCGTACGTAGCGACGACGCACCAACAAAAAATCTTTGTCAAACGGAATTCGTCTCCATTTTTAGCAATTCTATCCGCCGAAGGCATCGTCCCGAAACTATTGTGGACGAAGCGGATGTTCAACGGAGACGTTCTCAGTGCCCAACAGTTCATCGAAGGTCGCGAGTTATCGCCTGCCGACATGGAGCGTTCCGAAGTGGCGGCGCAACTCGGAAAGATCCATCATTCGAAAGAGCTATTATTCATGTTACAGCAGTTAAACCATACACCGGTCACTTCAGAACTGTTGTACCGGCAATGTGCCGCCTATGAGCAAGATGAGGCAGATGAGACGATCGATGAGGCGGTCCGTTGGTTATCAGACCATCGGCTGCCCGATGACGAGCGCGAACTGGTCGTTTGTCACTCTGACCTCAATCACAATAATTGGATTGAGGATGAGTCGGGCCTTCTTTATTTGACCGATTGGGACGACGCCATTATCGCGGATCGCGCGTTTGATTTGGCGATGGTCGTCTATAGCTATGTCGATGAAGTCGATTGGGAAGAGTGGTTCAGCCATTACGGGATCACGCTGACCGCCGATCTTCATTACCGGATGCATTGGTACGCGATTGCCCAGACGGTGTTGACCATCTATGGTGAACAGAGCGCCATGGCAAGAGCTGAAGGTTTGACCGTGCTTCGTGAGCTTCTCGACGAAGCGGATGAACGGACGCAATGAAAAAAGGGATGGCTCACGAATGTGAGTCATCCCTTTCGATATACATCAGACATCTTCAGGTTTCATAAAGTACGCCCAGACGAACGTAGCGATGACGGCGCCGAAAAACGTGAGCGGGGCCGCATAAAAGATTAAGAATTGATCTAACGTGCTCATTGATTTAACCTCCTTGTGAGGGATGATTCATGTTCATTAAACAATGATTTCGTGTATAATCGCAAGGGGACTGCTCGCGTGAAGCGGCTCAGTCAGCAGAAACTTGAACATTTCATGAACGAAAGGTAGGATTTCAATGCGCTTACGCCATAAACCTTGGGCTAAAGACTACATGCAAGCCCAAGAACATGTATTTATCACGAATCCCGAACAGTTGAAAGGGAGTTGGAAAACCGAATTCGGTAACGACAATCCACTCTTTATCGAGGTCGGTTCTGGGAAAGGGCAATTCGTTCTCGGGATGGCCCAACAGTTCCCGGACGCCAACTTCATCGCCATCGAGCTATTCGAGAGCGTTGCCGTCTCGATCGTCCAAAAACTCGTCGAAACGCCGATGCCGAACGTACGCGTCTTGACCGTCGATGCGAAGCAACTCGTCGATTACTTCGAAGCAGGGGAAGTCGACCGCGTTTACTTGAACTTCTCGGACCCTTGGCCGAAGACGAGACATGCGAAGCGCCGCTTGACGTATAAGACGTTTCTCGCCACATACGAAGCGATTCTGCCTCGCGGGGGCGAAATCCACTTTAAAACGGACAATCGGGGACTGTTCGAATATTCGCTCGAGAGCATGAGCCAATACGGCATGTACTTCACGGATATTTCACTCGATTTGCACGCAAACGAACCGGGTGACAACGTTCGTACCGAGTACGAAGAGCGCTTCAGCGCCATGGGTCAGCCGATCTACCGGATGGAAGCAGCATTCCGCCCGAAAATTTGACACGCTTTTTTCTTATTTTGATAGCATTTTCTTCACACTTTTTTCTTTCTTCTTGGTACAATAGTAATGACGCTAAATTGGAATTAGAGAAGGGGGAATATGGGGATGTTGAAAAAAGCATGGGCAAGCCTGCTTGCAGTAATCTTCATTCTAACAATCGCACCACTCAATACCTCGGCAAACGAGGCGTTCTTAGACGCACTCGAAGAGGATTTGAAAGCGACGCATTACGACTATAAAGAAGGAACGGCTAAGATCGTCAAAGAAGAGACGCTCACGCACTCGAACGGCAACGAAGTCATCGCGGCGGTCGTCGAACTCGATACGGTACGTGACGGCATCTTCATCACACGTAAGACGGAGTTCCATTATTACGATGCGACGGACAACAAAATTCTCACGACGGCTGACCTTGTCGAAGTCGAAGGTGCGACCGAGTTTTCGGACGCGAACATTGACATGCTCGGTCAACAGATCATCTACTGGTTGCCGGTCTTGATCATGTTGCTCTTAATCGCGGTTCCGGCGCTCATTCTTTTCTTCGTCGTACCACGCTTCTACTCGACAACAGATTACATGAATCCGATTTATGAGAAAAACGATAATCCACGTTAAAAAAGAGCCGAGAGGCTCTTTAAACTGTACCCTGAGTAATAGACACTAAAAAAAGTCTATTGCTCAGGGTTTTTGTGTACACTGAACTAAATCATATCGGGAGTGGATTTGAGATGTCGAAGAAGCTGTTTACGTCGAAAGAGATAA
>NZ_SJUY01000009.1:0-108253 GCF_004337175.1 Exiguobacterium sp. SH1S21
ATATCGTTCTACAACCATGATCGTCTCCAGAAACGACTAAACGGCTTGAGCCCTGTCGAATACAGGGCTCAAGCCGCCTAGGCTGGTTTTCATTATTTACCCTGTCTACTTGACGGGGAGCAGTTCAGTTCAGCCAGGTCTCTATTTGTATTGCGTCACATCGCAACGCCAGATTTTATGAGGGGCACCGAGTCCCCAGTAATGGTCGATCGTGAGTAAAGGTGGACCCATCCGTTTTTCCCAGTACGTTTGCGCGGTCGGAAACCCCGCATCGAGATAAAAAATCGGCTGTCCCCTGATCAACAGCTCGTCCATCACGTTTTTAAGCAAGAAATGACCGACCCCTTGCCGCTGCTCGCTCGGCGTCACATAGATGCATCCGACTTCCGGTACGTCCGGCTCGACATCGAGATGTGCCGTGATAATCTCGTTCGGAGGAAGGATAGCCGCTGTTCCAACAATGACGTCGTCTTTTAGCACGACAAACAATTGGACAGTCTCATCATCCAAACTATCTTGAACGGTCGTATTCAAGCGCGCCACTTCCTCGTCCAACAAATCAGCGTCTTCAAACTGTTCCCGGCGGATCAAATCGCTCAGACTCTCCATAAACAAACGCTGGAGCGGTTTGACATCATCTCGTTCAAGCGGACGAAAGTTCAATATTTCCACTTCCCTCTATCCATAATCATACGTTTCTTTCTTTACCCGTGTCTCTGCCTACCGTAACGTTCTGTTGATGCGACCCTTCCACCGCCTCGAGCTGTTCGAGATGGTCATACCCGAGATGCCCGTGCGTCTTCCAGACGAGCACGATTGCCGTCGTGAACAACAAAAGCGTCAAATAAAGAAAACCGATTGAGACCTGCCCCGGCTCGATCAAGGGGACGAGGGCATACGAGACGTTAAACGTCGTATGCAGTAAAAAGGCCGCCCATAAGTTCATCGTCGTGACGTTGTATAACCACGAGATGATCAACGTAAACGATAGAATGGCGACGGCGTAAGTCCAAAACGGGAGGGATGCCTGTCCGGTGCCCGTCATCAAGAAGAGCGGAATATGCCAAACCGCCCACGCCACGCCGACGAACAGGCTCGCTTGGAGCGGCGTCTTGTTGAGTTGCAGCGCGTCGAGCAAATACCCGCGCCAACCATACTCTTGTTGAACCGTTCCCCCGAGAAATAACATGTAGAGGAAGTACGGGATGACGAGCCAAGGTTCGTTCAGCAGTAACGCACCGCTCGCATCGGTCAGCCAGTACGCGAGGACAAATAAGGACGGGATGAGCAACAGCCCGAACGCATAGTACTTACCGGCCATCCGCCACTCGAAGCCTCGCTTCAACAGTGTCTGCACCCCGCTCCACCCGTTTTCTCGAAACGCCATATAACTGCCGGCCACGCTCGGTCCGAACGAACCAATCAAGACGGTCGCTAGAATCGGCAAACTTGTCCACGTATAGAGCCCCCACCAGCTTAACCATGAGAACGCGAACGCGATGACGATAAACGTTATGACTTCTTTTCGTGTCGGAATCATGCGCTCCGCCTCCTTTTATATGTAGTTTACCCACTCTAGAAGCGACTTGCCTACTTCACCGGCAAAATATTTTTAACATATGAAGCAAAATGATAGGTCGGCTACTATTTGCCGAGGTATAATCAGAGTTACAATAAAATCACATTTACTAGCGAGGTACACATGGAACCAGTAGTCGAACACTCGATGAGTCACAATTACTTTCTCGTGATTCTTTCTTATATTATCGCCGCTGTTTCCGCTTATGCTGCCATCGAACTGGCACGCCGCGTGAACGCGACGAATCGCTCCACTCAAAATATGTGGATTTTGGCGGGCGGCGCCACCCTCGGACTCGGGATTTGGTCGATGCATTTCATCGCTATGCTCGCTCACGAGGCGTTGCGCCCCGTCACGTATTCGATCCCGCTCGTTTTACTGTCTGTCATCATTGCGATGGCCGGCTGTATCTTCGGCTTCTTGATCGTCTCGCGCCGGACGACTCATCCCGTATTGATCGGTGCAGGACTGTTGATGGGAACCAGTATCGCCAGCATGCATTACGTCGGCATGGCCGCGATTCAAGGCGTCGCGATTTCGTATGATCCATGGTTGGCCATGTTGTCGATCATTATCGCCATCGCGGCCTCACTTATCGCCTTATGGATCGGCTTCTACTCAAAGTATGCCAAACAAAAAATCGACCTCGAGCTGAAAGTGTTCTTTTCACTGCTCATGGGCGTCGCCATCTTCGGGATGCATTTCGTCGGCATGGCCGCGTCATCGTTCGCGTTCATCGAAGCGAACAGCCCGTTCGCTAATGCCGTCGAACCGTCGCTTCTCGCCTGGCTCGTCACGGCGATCACGGTCATCTTGTTTGCCATCTTCTTCTTGTCGCTCACGCTCGACCGTCACCTCAAAAAACGAGAACTCATCCAAGCGACGATTCTCGATTCGACGACAGATGCGGTCGTCACGACGACGAAAGATGGTATGATCCAGTACGCCAACACCGCGTTTTATCGTTTGTTCGACAAAACGGACGATACTTTTTTCCAAGACTACCACTCGTCCTTGACGATCAATCAACAGTTCTATGACCCAAGACGGGTCGAAATCGACGATAAGACGATTGAAGTGACGAGTTACCCGCTCAAAGGTGAAGCGATGGACCAAGTGCTCTGGTTTTTACGGGACGTCTCGGAGGCGATCGCCTCACAACGTCTCGTCGAACATATGGCGTATCACGATACGCTCACCGATTTGCCGAACCGCCACAAGCTCGAACGCATCCTTGCGGAACATATTCAAATCGAGGACCCGGTCGCTTGTCTTTACATCGACATCGACCGCTGGCGTTTCTTGAGTGATATGCTCGGACATCACGGTACGGACGAATTGACGATGCAAATCGCCGAACGTCTTCGCGTCACGATTCATCCAGATGACATTTTGACACGAGTCGGTGCTTCGGAATTCATTATCTTACTGTTCGATAAGCGCAGCACACTCGCCAAACAAAAAGCGGAGAAGTGTATTAAAGCGATCTCACAACCGTTCAATATCGACGGGACGACCGTCGAACTCACGATGAGCGCCGGCGTTAGCCATTATCCGAAAGACACGACGTCCGCGGACGAACTCGTCCAATACGCGCGACTCACCGTCCACGAATCGAAACGGATCGGGAAAAACCAAATCAAAGAGTTCGAAGACGAATCGAAGCATCAAATTTTACGCACGGTTGAGATCGAGAAAGCGCTCATCCACGCACTGGATCGTCACGAGTTCACGCTCGTCTATCAACCGAAAGTATCGCTCACGAAAAATCGACTCGAAGGCGTCGAGGCGCTCTTGCGTTGGAATCATTTCGAACTCGGCGATGTCACACCGACCGAATTCATCCCAATCGTAGAAAACACCGGACTGATCCACCAGATCGGCAACTGGGTCATGCGCGAGTCGTGTCTCGCTTGGGTACGGTGGAACAAGTCCGGCGTCAAGCCGTTCACGCTCTCAGTCAACGTGTCACCGCTCCAGTTCGCGCGTGAAGACTTCGTCGAGACGCTGCAAACCATCTTACAAGAGACCGGCATGGACCCGATGTTCCTCGAACTCGAAGTGACGGAATCATCGATGCTGTCGTACGAGGCATCGACACGCGATAAGCTCACCCAACTTCATCAGTACGGGATTTTGATCTCGCTCGATGATTTCGGGACTGGTTACTCGTCGTTCCGCCAACTGCGCGAACTTCCGGTCCAAGTGCTCAAGATTGATCGCTCGTTCATCGTCAACTTGTTCACAGACCGCAACCAAGAAGCAATCGTCCGCTCGATGATCCAACTCGGTCATAACCTCAACATGAAAGTGTTGATGGAAGGCGTCGAAACGTCTGACCAACTCGAATGGTTGCTCAATGAGCAGTGCGACTACGTCCAAGGCTTTTACTTCAGCCGTCCGCTTCGCGAGAAAGACGTCGTGAAGCACGTCAAATCGGTCACGACCTATATCGAGTTCGGAAAGACCCGGGCTTAAAAAGACTGCAGTTCGCTGCAGTCTTTTTGTATGCAAAAATCTCCTATGCCAAGGAGACATAGGAGATCAACTTTACGATACGCGTGCTTTTTCTTGCTCGCGGATCAAATGGTACTGCTCGAGAATGAGTTTCGTCAACGTGTCATCTTCATGCAACTGAAGGTACTTTTCCACTGTCGACAAGATACCGTCTTCTGCGATCGATAAATAAAGTTCAGAAGATTCCGAATCCTCAGGGTTGTAATAATTCAAGGCGGCGGCGATCCCGTAGGCAAGTTCGTTCGGCTCGATACCGTTGGCGATGAGTTCTCGTGCCGGTTTGACGAGACGATCACTCGGCCCAAGCTTACGAATTGGCGAACGGGCGACACGCGAGATTTCATCTTTCAGCTTCGGATTCTCGAAACGTTTGATGATTTTTTGAATGTATTGGCTGTGCTCTTTCGCTTCGAAACCGTATTTCTCTAAGAGCAGCCAGCCTGTCTCGTAAAGGGCGCCTTGGACGACTTGACGGACGCGGCGATCTTTTAACGCCTCGTCGATTGTACCTTTCTCAAACAAAGAGCCGATGTATGACGCGACGGCGTGACCAGTGTTGACCGTGAACAGCTTCCGCTCGATATAAGGTCCAATCTCGTCGACCCACGTCACACCATGAAGCGGGGGCCGCTCGGCCAATCCGTGCGTCTCAATGACCCATTCATAGAACGTCTCGACTTCGACGTAGAGCGAATCTTCGTGCTGTTGGAGCGGGACAATCCGGTCGACAGCCGCATTCGGGAACGAGACGTTCGCCGTACCGACACCGCCTGATACTTCAATCGCTTGTTGCAGCGACGCACTGCCCCCGATCATGTTCTCACAAGCAATCACATAGACCGGTGATTCCGTGTCCCGGTCACGCAACCCTTCACTGATAAGTGGAGCGACTTTTGGTAACAGTGTCGGTCCGATCGCTGTCGTGACTAAATCCGCATCGGCGATGAGTGATTTGACGCGTTCCGGATCGGTCAAGCTGTTGACGCCGCGTACCCGGTCGACGAAGACGTTATCGACGCCGTCTTCAGCAAAACCGACCTCGTAATACCGTTTGTCTTCAAGCGCTTGGATGACGGTATCGTTAATATCGACGAACGTGACCTCGTATCCGCTCTGATTTAATAGTAATCCGATAAATCCACGACCGATGTTCCCGGCCCCGAAATGTACAGCTTTCATGACGCCACCTCTTCCATAAATAGCGACAAGATCTCTTCTTTCGTTTTCGCTTGTACTAAACGCTCAACGTTATCCTCATCCGAACAGATGACCGCGATTTGAGATAGGAGTTCTAAATGTTCATCATCCACCCCAGCGATCCCGATGACGAGCTTCGCAGTTTGTCCGCCAAAGTCGACTCCTTCCGGTACTTGTAAAAAAGAGATTCCCGTCTTCTGAACGGCGGATTTCGCTGATTCCGTCCCGTGTGGAATCGCGACTTGATTCCCGATATAGACGTTTGAGAGCGCTTGGCGTTCATGCATCGCTTCTACGTAGGCCGGTGACACACAGCCGGCTGCTTGTAATACCGAGCCTGCCGCATTTATCGCGTCGGCCGTCGTGTTAAACGATTGATTAAGTCGAATCATCTCTGTCTGAATGAATGGCATTTTAGTTCCTCCTATAGCTCAAATCTGTTCTCTATCTACTGTTTTATGAGATTTTGCTGCGTTCTGCTTTGATTTCTTCAATCAATTGATCGTAGTATTCTGCGTTCAAGAAGTTCGTGACCGAACGGTGAATCGCATTCGGCACTTGCGCTTCGGCCCGGTCCGTCAAATCCTGATGGGTGATGACGAATTGAGCATCTTTTGGCAATTGGCTGATTGACGTGTTCGTCACTTTGATTGGCAAGTTCGACTTGTTCACTTTATTGCGAAGAACCGACGCTCCCATCGCACTCGAGCCCATACCGGCGTCACATGCGAAGATGATGTGGTCGATTTTGTCGAGGCTCTCCGTGTTCACGAGAGCAGATGCATAAGTCTGCTTCCCTTTCATCGCGCTGACATTTTGTGTCGCTTCTTCGAGTGACACTTCTTCGGTCGCACTTGATTTCAAGATGACACTTGCCACGGCAAACGTGACGGCTGCTGACAAGAGAATCCCAGCGACAAGTCCGACGTACGAACCGCGTGACGCCATCGCGAGAATCGCGAAGATACTACCTGGCGACGCTGGTGCGACAAGACCGACATCGAACAGGACGAACGTGAACACGCCTGTTGCGCCCCCTGCGATCATCGCAAGGATCAAAATTGGCTTCATCAAGACGTAAGGGAAGTAGATTTCGTGGATCCCACCAAGGAAGTGAATGATGGCCGCCCCTGGCGCTGTCCGTTTGGCTGCACCTTTCGCGAATACCATATAGGCAAGCAACAGACCGAGACCTGGTCCTGGGTTCGCTTCTAGTAAGAAAAGCACCGATTTCCCGGCGTCAGCGACTTGATCGACACCGAGCGGGCTTAAGATCCCGTGATTGATTGCGTTGTTCAAGAACAAAATTTTCGCAGGTTCGATGAACAAGCTAGCGATTGGCAGCAATTTTGCGCCGACGATCCAGTCAACACCTGCAGCCATGACTTTATCGAGCCCGCTCATAATTGGACCGAACACTTCGAAGCCACCGATCATAAGGAGACCACCGATGATCCCGACCGAGAAGTTGTTGACGAGCATTTCAAATCCAGCTTTGACTTTGCCTTCGATGAGGCGATCAAACTGTTTGATAACATAGCCACCGAGTGGGCCCATGATCATCGCCCCGAGGAACATCGGAATGTCCGTCCCGACGATGACTCCCATCGTGGCGAGCACCCCAACGACTCCACCTCGGACGTCGTGAATCAACTTCCCGCCTGTGAACCCGATTAAGAGCGGTAACAGATACGTGATCGTCGGACCGACGAGCTCAGCTAATTTTTCGTTCGGCCACCAGCCCGTTGGAATGAACAGGGCTGTGATAATCCCCCAAGCGATGAAGGCGCCAATGTTCGGCATGACCATCCCGCTCAGGAAACTCCCGAACCGTTGTACTTTGACTCGGACTCCGCCCGAGCCAGCTTGCGTATTCGCCATGGATAAAACCTCCAGTCGTAAATTGTGAATGCGTAATCGTGTTGTGTAGCTAACCGGTTTGTGCTCTACACCTGTATTGTAGACTCGAGGTAAGCGCTTACTCAATTCAATCCAGTTCGTTCTTTGGCAACGTTTCATGCCAAACAAAAAAATGACCGCGAGTGGGTCATTTTTCATATAGCGTGTCTTGAATCAGTTTCTTCATACATTCATGAAGCAAGAGACGCAGTTGTTTCTGTGAACCGGTACTATATAAGTTCATATGGTCTTCGCTCTCAATCAGCGACCCGCTAACGGCACTGAGAAACTGCAGTTCGACGTCGCTCGCTTCTTCCGGCGCCAGCAGGACGAGTAGACGGGACACCGGTTCGGTCGACTGGTCCATCATGAGGAGCGGGATCGACTGCTTCAAATCGAAGGCGAATACGCTCGCACGCTCGATTGACGAATGGCGACCATGGAACAAGGCGAGCTTCGTCCCCGGGATACCAAGCCCCGCGACTTCGTGACGTCGCAGCAATTGCGCGGACAGTTGGATGCCGCTTTGGACGAGATCACGTTCTTCTAACCGCGTGCCGATGTCGAGCAAGATGTCCTCGAGCCGTTCGCTATTGTCGAGCGTGACGAGATCGAATTGTTCATCCATCCGTTCGAACGTCTCGACGAGTTCTCCGAGCTCCGTGAAGTCGAGCATCGTTGAATGATGTTTTTCTTTCGTTTGAAACGACTGTGGGAGTGACAAAAGCAAGTGACGGACGCGCTGGACTTCCTCGTTCGTCAAGAGCGGGTTAACAATAAGTGTGGGCACCGCGAGCGGTGGGAGTGGAATCGTCGACAAGATGACGTCATAATCGTCGAGCCGGTGCTGCTCGAGCCCGAACAACGACGAGTTGACGACGTCTTGCATCTCAGGAAACTCCTGCTTGACCCGATTGACGAGCATCTTCGATGAGCCGAGTCCGGCCGAACAGACGACGAGCGCCCGGTATTCGCGGCGCCGCACCGGTTTGACAAGAGCGGCCGCGAAGTGCATCGCCCAAAACACCGTTTCGTCTTCTGTGAACGTATTCGTCCCAAAGACGATGTCGGCCGCTTGTTGGATAGCAGACCGTAAGTTCGGATAATCGCGGTCGATGTGCGGACGGACCGTATCCGTATCCGGGAGTGCTTGCGTATTCATGCTCGACAAGATGTGGGCAATTAGCCCTTTCTCGAGGGCGGCATCGTCTGCGAACGCGAAACCGTGGATGAGTGAGACGTGATGAATCAGCTTGTGGACTCGAATTTGCATGACCCAGCGCTCTTCCTCATCTTCTTTCATCTGTTCCTTCAACGAGCGCAACCGGTTGGCCTCTTCGGCGAACCAGACCCGTTCCGCCATCGAGAACGGCGTCCCGAGTGCCGTCTCCATGGCGTGGGCGACTTTCAAGTAGTCGTCCGAGCGTCCTTTCGTATACATCTCTAAGAAGAAACCGGCATCCAGCCGGGCTTGCTGTACCCCGTAGGCGAACGTGACACGCATGATGGTGCGGTCGTCCATCCGCTCATACGGATGTTCCTTCAAATAATCATAGCCGTCGCGGAGTGCTTCGAGCATCGCTTCACACGGGACCGTCTTCAAAAATGCCGGAATATAGTCGTCCTCACCACGGACGAACCGATAGAACGCGAGCGTGTCCCAATGAGCGAGGAGCGCATTGATCATCAGCTTCCGCTTTTCCGCTTCAAGCCCGAGCACTTTCGCACCGACGCCTTTCTTGCGTTCGACTTCGAGATGGTACTCGTCAAACCAACGATCGAGTTTTTCTAAGTCTTGCGTCAGCGTGCTTGGTGACACGTGCATCTGTTTCGCGACCGCCTGCAGTTTGAGCATGTCTTTCTCAAACAACAGTCGCCACGCCAGTTCAAAGATTCGGTCCTCGGCTGTTGGGATTGCCTCGGCCGAGAGAATCAAATCTTCCCGTAGTTGTTGTTTTGCATCCGAGCGGCCGATTAGACTGAGTCCGTGACCTCGTTGCCACGCCAGCTCCAACTCGAATTCTTTTAAGACGCCTTCGAGTAATTGACGCTCACGCTGAATCGTCCGCTCAGACAAATGAACCGCTTGCGCGATCTCCGCGAGCGGTGTCGATGTTTCAGTTGCTAATAGATGTAGTAAAATCGAGCGCTCCCGGGCGCTCCACTCATGCTTCATATTCATTCACCCATTCCTCGACGACTTGTCGGTATTCCTCGAGCGACAGCATATGGTTGACCGAACGAACGTATGCCGTCGGATGTGTCATCACTTCTGTACCTTGTTGATAGATGATTAAATCAACCGCCGCAGGCACATCTTCATAAGTTCCATGTGTGACGTGACACGTCATACGCCCCGAAGACGCCTGAGCAAACAACTTTGCTGCCATCGCACTCGTCACGAACCCACATGGACAGGCAATGTATACGTTCATGTCCAACCTTCTTTCGTCGCTTATCTTTATCTAACCATACGATGGAACCGCTTACTTCACCTACTATTTTGCTCTTTGTCAAAATTATCGGCAAGCAGTAAAAAGCATCTCTCCTCAATCGGAAAGATGCTTTATCTAAAGTTAAGCGGTCTTCAGGCGTTTTCGTGTATGAATCGACTTCATGACGGCACGTGCAATCGGTTGGGCGAACAACAGCTCGATCCAAAACGCGATGCCGAAATTACGGAACCACGTCGGGAAAAAGTGTTCGAGCGTACCGAAGTTGATCTCGCCCATACCGATCCATGGTCCGATGATGGTCATGACGAACGAGATCATCGAGACGTTTAGGACGATGTTCAACAAGATGCGTGCGTTGAAGCCGTCCGTCTGACCGGCAAACCGGTTAAACAGTATGCCGGCTAGCGGCTTCACGATGAAACGGATCAACACGATGAGCGCAATCCAAGCGAACGGGATGATTTTGAGCGTATCGACGTAATGAGCGACACTAAAGCCACGCTCCATGCCGACGATGATCGGGGCAATCGTGTTCACAGATAAAATCGAGATAATCAACATGAACAAAACGCCTTCTTTTGGGTTTTGAGGTAACCGGTCTTCCAAGTGCATAATAAAGCCTCCGTACACATATGATTTCAGATGGTAGACGTATCTTGCGACATATATTTTCGGTACGAAACCGATATCTCTACAAACTGATTTTCATAGTGTAGCAAATCGGAGACTAGCTTCGTAAGCATTATTTTTTATTTTTATTCTACCGTCACCGATTTTGCCAAGTTACGCGGTTTGTCGACGTCACAACCTCGGGCGAGCGCGGTGTAATACGCCATCAGTTGGACAGGGAGCACGGTGATGAGTGGCGCGAGAATCGGTTCCACGTGCGGTAAGATGAACTCATCATTCTCGTGCTCGACGCCTTGCATCGAGATGATACACGCATTGGCACCACGGGCGACGACTTCTTTGACGTTGCCGCGGATGTTCAAGTTCGTCTTCGGTTGCGAGATGAGCGCGATGACTGGCGTCCCGTCTTCAATCAAGGCAATCGACCCGTGCTTGAGTTCTCCACCCGGGTAGCCTTCCGCTTGAATGTACGAGATCTCTTTTACTTTGAGTGCACCTTCGATACAGACCGAGGCGTCGAGTCCGCGACCGATAAAGAACGTATTCGGTGTTGTCTTTAAGTAACGTTCCGCCAAGTCTTCGAACAGCTCTTTTTGTGACATGACCGAGTCCATGATCGTCGCGACACGTGCGAGTTCCGGCATCAAGTCGAACGGCAGCTCTTTCCCGTTCGCACGAGCGATGTCATAAGCGAGGATCGCGAGCACCGCGATTTGCGCCGTGTACGCTTTCGTCGACGCGACCGCAATCTCGGGGCCGGCGTGGAGGAGCATCGTCTCGTTTGCTTCACGGGAGAGCGTTGATCCTGGCACGTTCGTCATCGTGAGTGCTTTGTAGCCGCGCTTTTTCACTTCGACGAGGACGGCACGGCTGTCGGCTGTCTCTCCAGACTGTGACAAGAAGACGAACAGCGGACGGTTGCTTAAGAGCGGCATATTGTAGCCAAATTCAGACGAGACGTGCACCTCGGTCGGGATACCGGCAATCCGTTCTAAAATGTCTTTCCCGACGAGTCCGGCGTTGTAGCTCGTGCCACAGGCGACGATGTAGATGCGGTCCGCTTCCGAGACGAGCGAACGGACGCCTTCTGTCAGCTCGATGTCGCCGTTCTCGTTCTGGTAGTGTCGGATGATGTTGCGGATGACGGCCGGTTGCTCGTCCATCTCCTTCAACATGTAGTGCGCGTACGTTCCCTTCTCGATGTCTGACGCATCGATCTCGGCCGTGTACGGCGCACGTTCAAGGATTTCGCCATCGAGCGTCTTGATCGTCGCCGACTCACGCGTCAAGATGACGATCTCGCCGTCATGGAGCTCGAGGTACTGGTCCGTCACTTGGAGCATCGCCATCGCGTCCGACGCGACGACGTTGAACGTGCCATCACCAAGTCCGACGAGGAGCGGCGACTTGTTCTTCCCGATATAGAGGCGCTCACTGTCCTCTGAGTCGATCATCGCGATCGCGTACGAGCCGTGGAGCTCTGAGAGCGTCTTACGGAACGCCGCCTCGACGTCATTTAGCACGACGAAGTTCTTCTCCATCAACTGGACGATGACTTCCGTATCCGTCTCTGACAGGAACGGTGCGTCGATCGTAGCCTTGATCTGCTCGTCGTTCTCGATGACGCCGTTGTGGACGAGCGTAAAGCGGCCCGTCGTGCTTTGGTGTGGGTGGGCGTTCGGTACGCTCGGTACCCCGTGTGTCGCCCAACGCGTGTGACCGATGCCAATGAAGCCTTCCGCTTCGACCGGTACGATGTCACGTAACGCGGCAATCCGTCCGACTTCCTTGAACACATGGACATCGTCACCGACAAGCGCGATTCCCGCTGAATCGTAGCCACGATACTCAAGCTTCTCGAGTCCCTTCAATAAAATCTCTTTCGTTCCGACTCGACCGATCATCCCTACAATTCCACACATACAAAAATCTCATCTGTATTCGATTTCTCGAAAAAGGAAACGGACTTTTTCGAGTGCTGTCAACGCGCTCCCCTTTGGCCGTCCGGTCACCCGAACGTTTTAAAAGAACACTTTTAGTCGTGACAGGCGACTAGAGGGTATCCGCCGAAACCTCGATCACCCTCGTCCTCGTCAACTCCGTAGAGTTCTGGCGCTTTTCCTTCATAGCTGGCCGTTTCTCCAGATACCCTTTCATGCTAGTCGTTCAACATAATCCACGGATAGTATTTTCATCACATCATCGTTCAGTACTTTTTTACCGTTCACGTAAAAGTCACCACTTTCACTAAAAAGCCATTTTTTTGGAGGCTTGTCCGCCTGACACGGTTCGTGCATGATAATAGTATATAGAGATGAAACGGAGGAACGGATATGAGCGGACTCTTTCTCGTCATCGGCATCACCTTATCGATTCTCTCGAAGTGGCTGCAGTTTAACGGACAGGATGCGCGCGGAGATGCGCTTGTATTTCCGGCTGCATTCTTTCTCGGCTTGGCGCTGTTGTTCAGCTTGCCGTTCTTTAAAGAGTGGTGGGAGGAACCATCAAAGCGACCGAAAGCGCTCCGCTTCGCTGGGCTCGCGGCCGGTGGCATTCTATCGTTCCAGTTGTTCGCCTGGCTCGTCTTCGGACAAGCTCAGTGGCTCGGTGCACTGTTCTTAATCCCCTTCCTCGGCTGCCTTTACTTCATCATCCGTACGTTCAAATGAAAACGGGGGAAGCGCTCATCATGCGCCTCACCGTTTTTAGGGAATGTCGAGGTCGAATAGAACCCCATAATGATCACTCGGCAGAATATTAGTTTTGCTAACGGGTGCATTTCCGAACACGTCAACGTTCGTAATAAGCAGTGAGTTCACTTCAGCGTGACGCAATAAAATCCAATCATAGCGCGAGGATTGTTTCGATAAGGAATCCTGTTGCAAATATGGATTATGTGTATAGTCCAATGTCGGTTGCGCTCCTCCTTCATCGTACTTGGCGACATCGACCCACCGGTGTTCGGTCAAATAGTGATGGTTCTCTGACTGCGGGTCATCATTGAAGTCCCCGCATAAAATTTCGTACCGCTCCTCCTCGCCGATCCATTCGTGAACCGCCTTCATTTGTGCTTCCCGTATGTCCGACGACCTCCAATTTAAATGGACGTTCGTCAATCCGAACACGTGGCCTCCTACTTGGAACGTTACCCTCATCGCACAGTAGTTTGCTTCTTCTACCTCGTAGTGCCAAATCGCATCATTCGTATCGAGCGGAACTTTACTTAAAACGGCGAGTCCTTCATCCGGTGAATCGGGATAAGGATGAAACACACAAAACGGATATCCCGTCTGATTCGCGATATATGTTGCGACATCGATTCCTGTTTCGCCGTCTATGTATGTTTTAACTTCCTGAAGCGCGAGCATGTCAGGGGCAACACGTTTTACTTCCTCACAGATGGCCCCGATTCGCTCGTGCCATAACGTTGGATTGTTCCAAATGTTAAAGCTTGCAATCCTCATTCTATGCCTCCATTTCGATGGTTCTGTTTCAACAAAAATTGTGCGCTATCTTGAATCAGTTCAATCGTCCGAGTCAACTCTTCTGTCGTGTTATCAAGATAATAGGGACCAGGTGCGCCCGAGTTCAGAAACTCGTTCCGTAAAATGAGGACACGTTCCCCCATCTGTGAACCCGCCGGCCTGTGCTGATCGCGTTGGAAATGAACGTCTTGCTCTGCCCATAAGATGACGTATCGCACTTCAATCCCTTGTTCAATCCAATGTGACGTATATGTCTGTACATCGTTCCAAAATGCGATCCAATCCACGACGACGTCATAATCCGCCGCAAGAAAGTTATCGCTCAAGGAAACGATGTTTTTCCAAACAAGTTCATTCGCACGCTCAGACTCCCAAGGTTTTTCACGACCCGAGACTGCCATATGACTAATTTCATCGCCTGAAATGTATGCACTTTTCTTCATCTGTCGAGCGAGCTGTTTTGCGGTTGTCGATTTCCCGACGCCGGCAGGTCCCGAGATAATCCATACTTTCTGCTTCATCAAACTGTTCCCCCTAAACATTTAAGAGGAAGCGCTCAAGCGCTCCCCCACTTTCGTTCTTCTCGTAATTCGGCTTCCGTGACGTAGTTGTTGTCGAGAGTGACCATGTGACGTTCGTATAAACGATGTCCCCCCCACGACAAGATTCCACCAACTAAGCAGATTATGAGAAACATCCTATAGGTCACCATTTCCATTGTGAAACCGTATAGGAGAACGATAATCAATGGATAGGACATAATCCCGATATACGTATGGGCGTGCACGAGTCGTTTTGCGTCATCTGACGTCAAATAACGCTTTTTCACATTTTCACGTTCCCAGTCTTTTTTGAGTGCTGGAATACTTGTCAGCACTGCAACAACAACAAGTAGAATCGACGGAATCCACTCATTTTCCGAAGCAAGTTGTAACATGAACGTCAATGTCGCCGTCATAAAGGCGACTCGCCATTTTCCTGAATCGTCAATCGCCATCAGTTCCCGCATTTGAGTGCGCTTATCCATATCGTTCTTCCTTTTCAATTTCCCGCGCTTCTTTAATTGCTTTGATATCTTGATCCGTCAAATAGTTCCCATCATGTTTTTGAATGATACGGTCGAGCCATTTTCCAAAGAACGTCGCTCCCCAGAAAAAGGCTTGTGATAAGAGAAACGCTTGGAACGATTGTGGTTGCTGTGTTTGATTGAACGCGACGATGCCATAAAAACCAAGAGCGACAAGTCCAAATAACGAAGCTGTATACCGTAGCGTCAACAGCTTTCGCGCCTTCTCATTTTTCACGAAGCGGCGCCACATTCGGAAACGCATCACCTCTGTCGTGACGACGAGACTAAATATTGAAAATATGAATATCAGGAAAAACGAATCCGGCATCTCCCAATACGACGCATAAGTCAGCATGCCGATGATTGCTGCGACCACAAAGATCCCAACGCCCCAGCTTGTCCACTTATCCATTCGCAACACCGTATCAATCTGTTGTTTTGTTTGCGGTGAAAGTTCCATTATGATTTCATCCTTTCAATCACTTCATCATAAGTCGGTATCGTCGAATCACAAACCGTGATTTTTTGCTAAATGACGCATTCGAACCATTTTGCCAAATCCTCGACCGCCGGAAAAGTAAGTTGGGAAGCGAAGAACATATAGAACAATTGTGAGCTCGTCGATTCACTCGGCAAAAGTATGGCGAGCACCGGATACAAACCTACCGTCACAATGCTATCAGAGAGCGTCCAATACGAACCATAAAATCAAGAAGCTAACGACAGGACCGAATCTAATAGTCTCAACATCGCATCCGGTCCAATGCTCTACTTTTAAAATCGTATTGATTTGTAATTTTATTTTTGGTGATAGTTCCATGCGTCTTCCTCTTTTTCCAATATATCTAAATATGTTGGCAACTGCGGTTGATGCAGATCGATTCGTTGTTTCCATTTTTTCTCCCGATAAGATCCTGTTAAACTCCAAAGGGCGACTACGCCGCCAGTTAAAATAAAGGCACCCTCGTTTACATACAGCGGAATGAACAGCACAAATAATGAAGCGGCTCTAATCCAGCAGTCAACGAGTCGGTAACGTAACACCTGCACGACAGCTGCATGCTCTGCAAAGGCACGTACTACTTGATATTCCACGTATCCTTTATAGGCCATTCCCATAGATACGACCAACATGACTGGGATGACCCACATCGCCTTTGTCCATAACATAACGATGAACGAGATTAAGAAAATGAATAGGATCGGCCAGCCAAAAAGCCGTTCGAATTGTTTGGCACGTTCTAACGAGATATCAAATTGACGATCCATTTGGAACCCTCCCTTCAATCACTTCCTCATACGTCGGTAGCTCTGGCTCAACTTGTTTGAGTTTTTTGACAAACCACTTCTGCCGAAGCGGACTCAACACTCCCCATATCCCAAAAAAGAGACCGATTAAGAGACCGAGTTCTTCCGCTGTCAGCAGCGTCACCATGAGTACCGTCAACAAAATCGCGTCCACCCATTCAAAAACGTATTGGATCATGAGGATCCGATGAGCCTTAGGCTGCTCCGTCATCCTCCACATGATGCGCATTTCTTTATAGCCTGTCACGATGATTATGAAAGAGAGCGAACCTATGATGGGAATGAGCCACATTTTTTCTAGCAAGAGGGCGACGATGAAAGCTGTGACATACAGAATGAGAACGGGTGCACCATAACGTCGCATCCGTTGAACCCATCTCACGTCACGCTCCATCTTAGATCGCCTCCTTGTTTAAATGTTTATACTCTATATCATGGTGTTTCGTTTGCGTTTCAACGTTCCACGTCCATAGTAAGGCACCTCCGATGAATATCATCACGCATACGTACGCTACGTTTGATGTGAACAAAATTCCATAATTGAATACAAGAAAAAATGCGACACTGTTTATGCCGTCTCGAGCAAGTTGGCGACGATACAATCCCTTCAATTCTGGGTGGAATGTTAGGCGCATGCGATAGCGTTTCATATATAAAATATTGAGTGGAATGAGTGTACACGCGATGTACAGGGCGCCCCACTTGAGTTCATCCGTCCATAAACTGATCGGTAGCATCAGTACAAGAAATGTTCCAAAAAGACCAAAAACCCATTGGTCGAAAAGTCGGGCCCACGCTTTCTCTTGCGTCATTCGTTCACTCATCGTATTTGTCGTCCCTCCTCTGATTGCTCTACCAATGGGACACGTTCATTTAACTGCTTCTGGAATGAGCGGCCGAACACTACCCATAGGAGCAGTACAATGAATACCGTCAAACTGTCATATTTCAAGAGGAGGAGCGCTACAGTTATTGACATGAGAATCGTCGAGTTCACCAAATCATATGTGAGATTCCACTTAAGTGATCGCACTATATCTCGTTCACTTATATGTGCACGACGCATCCGATATTTTTTCACGTCCAACACAAACATGCCGATTCCGATCACGACAAACGGAATGGTCAACCATAAGTAACTTCCGAAGTAGGATATAGCAAGCGCCATTAATGCGAACGCAAGGGAGGTATAGCTTATACGAAGAGGTAAATTCCCCCACGTATCCTCCTCCATATACCAACGTGTCTTATTCACTTAAAGCACACCCTTTCTTTACAATGCTCACCTTACTCATACGTGCTCTTTCACTCAATCGTTTCATATTTTCCAAATATTCTCGCAATGAATCGTTCGACGTTTTTCAACAATTGGCGAATGATTTACGACCGCTGCAAATAATTTCTGCTATACTGATAGCGTATTCATTCCTATAAATTAATGTGAAAGGTGCAAACAGTCATGGCCCCAAAGTATAAACAAGTCGCTGAACAGATTGAGACGGATATCGTCAATCACGTCTATCAACATACGAACAAGCTCCTCACGGAAGACGAGTATGCGACGAAATACGGTGTCAGCCGCAACACGGTCCGGAAAGCGATCGAGATTCTCGTCAATAAAGGCTACGCCTATCAAGTCCAAGGGAGCGGCGTCTTCGTACGTGACCATTACAACAGCGATTATGTGAACCTCGAAAAACTCCAAGGTCTCACGAGCGACTTCAGTGGACGAAAAGTCGAGACACGTGTCCTCGCCTTTGAGGAGACGACGGCGAACGAAGAAGTGGCGGAACGGATGAAGTGTCCGATCGGGACGCCTGTCTATTACGTCAAGCGGCTACGTCTCGTCGACGACCACCCGTTCTCGGTCGAAGATTCGTACTTCCGGAAAAATCTCGTCGTCTATCTCGACCGAAACATCACCGAGAAGTCGATCTATAACTACTTCCGTAACGACCAAAAGCTCGCCATCGGTTTTGCCGACCGCGTCATTTACGCCGATTTCTTGAACGCCGATGATGCCGTTTTACTCGGGTTGAATGAGAACGATCCGGCCCTTCTCGTCGACAACACCGTCTATTTAACGAACGGTCAAATCTTTGACGTATCACGCTCGACACATCATTTCCGCCATGTTAAGATGCTGAAAGTCTCTAACATCAAGTCTTAAACGCACTCGAGAGGTTGATCTCGCGTGCGTTTTTTTCGTTCACATTTTATCCAAAAAGAAAGGGTTTACATGTAAGCGGTGTCGTGCTAGTATCAAACTATAGAATTTGTACCTATGAATCTTAGTTATCCATACAAAAAGGAGAGATAATATGGTTTCTGAAACAATCGAAATTACACCCGAAGACATCTTCGGTCTAATCGCCCTCTCGGGTGACGCGAAAGCAAGTTACCACCACGCAATGCTCCTCATGCAAGAAGGCAAGCCAGAGGAAGCGGCTGAAGCGGTTAAAGCCGGCGACGCGACATTGAAAGAAGCACACGCTATCCAAACAAAATTCGTCACGCTCGAAGCACAAGGGAAAACGGCGACAGTCGGCGTCCTCATGGTGCACGCGCAAGACCACTTGATGAACACGATCCTCGTAAAAGAGATGCTCGGCTACATGATGAACATGCAAAACGAAATCAACCAATTGAAAGGAATGGATCAAAAATGATGAAAATCGGACTCTTCTGCGCAGCAGGTATGTCAACAAGTATGTTAGTAGAAAAAATGAAAGCGGTTGCCGCTGAACGTGGCCTCGAGGCAGAAATCGCAGCCTACCCAGAATCAGAAATGGAAACGTACGTGAACGACCTCGACGTCGCTCTTCTCGGACCACAAGTGAAGTACTTGCTTTCAAAAGGCAAACAGATCTGTGAGCCAAAAGGCGTTCCAATCGACGTCATCAACACAGTCGACTACGGCATGATGAACGGAACGAAAGTATTAGACCACGCACTTAAGCTTGTAAATAAATAAACTGAGGTGACCACTTTGAAAATGCCAAAAGATTTCTTGTTCGGCGCTGCTTCGGCTTCTTACCAAGTCGAAGGCGCATGGAACGAGGACGGGAAAGGACTCTCAAACTGGGACGTCTTCTCGAAAATTCCTGGAAAAACATTTGAAGATACGAACGGCGACGTCGCAGTCGACCATTACCATCGTTATAAAGAAGACATCGCGCTCATGGCCGAAATGGGACTCGAATCATATCGCTTCTCAATCTCATGGCCGCGTATCTTCCCGAACGGCACAGGGGAAGTAAACGAAAAAGGACTTGAGTTTTACAACAACTTGATCGACGAGTGCTTGAAGCACAACATCGTCCCGTTCGTGACACTCTACCACTGGGACCTCCCGCAAGCGCTTGAAGAAACAGGCGGCTGGAAAAATCCAGCTACGGTTGACGCGTTCGTACGTTTCGCCGATACTTGTTTCCAATCGTTCGGTGACCGCGTCCGTCACTGGATCACGTTCAATGAAGCGGTCATCTTCTGCTCGCTCGGCTACTTGACTGGGGCACACCCACCAGGTATCGAAGGCGATGTCAAAGGTTACTTCCAAACGACACACCACGTTTTCGTCGCACACGCCCGTGCCGTCGAGTTGTTCAAACAAAACGGTTACGAAGGTGAAATCGGCATCACGCACGTATTCAACCCGGCCTTCAGCATCGATGAAGCCGAGGAGAACAAATTTGCGGAAATGCACGCGAACGCTTATGCGACGCACTGGTTCTATGACCCGATCTTGAAAGGCGAATATCCAGAATACGTCGTGAAAGGACTTGAAGAGCAAGGTCTTCTCCCTGAAATGACAGCTGAAGAGCTCGAGCTTCTCAAGCGTACAGCTCCGATGAACGACTTCATCGGTCTCAACTACTACAGCCCGCAACGCGTCATGAAAAATGACTCAGCGCTCGTTATGGCCGGTGGTCGTGAGAACTCGACAGGCCGCCCAGGTAACCCATCGTTCGACGGCGTCTACAAGACAGTCATGATGGATGACAAGGTATATACGAAATGGGCATGGGAAATCTCACCGGAAGCGTTCCTTGACGGCATGCACATGTTGAAGGAGCGTTACGGCAACGTGAAAATCTATATCACCGAGAACGGTCTCGGCGACGTCGATCTAATCGTTGACGGCGAAATCCTCGACGACCCACGTATCGAATACATCGAAGGCCACTTGCGCGCTGTGAAACACGCCGTTGAACAAGGCATCAACGTCGCAGGTTACTATGCTTGGTCGGCAATCGACCTTCTCAGCTGGCTCAACGGATATAAGAAGCAGTATGGCTTCATTTACGTTGACCACGCGAACGGACTCGCACGCAAGAAGAAAAAATCGTTCCACTGGTACAAAGACATCATCGCCACGCGCGCTGAAAACCTATAAGGAGGTTCCCCATGAGCCGCTTAGAAAGAGTATTTGAAAAGTTCACACCAGGTTTCGTTCGATTTGCGAACGCAAAGCCCGTCCTTGCAATTAAGGACGGGTTCATCCTGACAATGCCGATGACGATCATCGGTTCACTGTTCCTACTGATCTTGGCGTTACCGATTCCAGGTTGGGCCGAGTTCATGTCAGGATTGTTCGGAGCCGATTGGACGCTCCCACTCACGCAAGTCGTCGGTGCGACGTTTGACATCCTCGCTTTGATCGGGGTATTCGGAATCGCTTACTCGTACGTCAAAAACGAAAAAATCGAAGGCGTACCAGCTGGTATCCTCGGAATCATCTCGTTCTTGATCATCACACAAGCATCTGTCCTCTCTGAATCAGGAGAAGCAGTCAACGGAGTCATCCCGAAAGTATGGACAGGTGGACAAGGTGTCCTCGCTGCCATCGTCGTCGGTTTAGTCGTCGGATTCATTTATTCGCAATTCATCAAACGCGGGATCAGCATTAAAATGCCTGACGGTGTCCCACCTGGTGTTTCGAACTCATTCTCGGCACTCGTTCCTGGTCTTGCTATCATCGCACTTGCTGCTGCGACGTTCGCTGTCTTCCAAGCGGTTGCAGAGCGTACATTCACAGAAGTCGTCTATGATGTGCTTCAAGCTCCACTTCAAAACCTGACAGACACGCTCGCAGGGGCAGTCATCATCATGGTTCTCATGTCAGTCATGTGGTGGTGTGGAATTCACGGTGCCGCAATCATCATGGGTATCATGGGGCCACTCCTTACAGCAAACGCGCTTCAAAACCAAGCACTCATCGATGCGGGTGAAACACTCGTTGCCGGTGAGAACGCTAAAATCGTTACAATCCAGTTCCTCGACGTCTTCACGAAGCTCGGTGGTTCAGGAATCACGATCGGATTCATCATCGCCACACTTATCGTCGCCCGTTCGGCTCACTTGAAACAGCTCGGTAAGCTCTCGCTTGCACCAAGTTTGTTCAACATTAACGAGCCGGTCATCTTCGGGATGCCGATCGTGTTCAACCCGATCATGTTCGTACCGTTCGTCATCGTACCTGCAATCGCATCGTTCATGGTGTACTTCTCAATTCTTTGGGGCTGGGTCGATCCGTTCAACGCACTTCAAGTGCCGTGGACAACACCACCGATCATCTCTGGTTTCTTAATCGGCGGATGGCGTGCAGCGCTCTTGCAGATCGTCACGATCGCAATGGCCGTAGCTGTCTACCTCCCGTTCGTCCGCATGCAAGATCGCGTCTCGTACGGGGAAGAAGTGAAAGCACAAGAAGAAGCAGACAAAGCATCAGCCTAAGCAAAAAACGACAGCCCTTCTCAGCGGTGAGAAGGGCTGTTATATTTAGGAAAATGTCTATGAACGTTGAGCGTCCTTGCAACGTCTCGAACTCAAAATCAAGCTCCTCCGTTTCGTCAATGGTCATCTACGAATCGAATACCAATTTAGTAATTTCATTCTACACCAGGCTATCGCTATTAGCGTTTTGTATTCACTTCGGAGTGTTCTACTTAATTTATAGTTCATTAAAACAAAATCAGAATAGGTTATAAATCTCAATATAAGCCCATATTCTATTCTTATTGAAAGTCATTCGCAGTAAATATTCTTTTAACAAATTTGATTAATCCCATTTTTGGTGTTCAGATTGAGATTTTTTATAAGTATATAGCAACTGAGCCAAAAACATAATTAATAATAAAAGCGGTACTAATATTTTTTCAAGAGGCGAGGTTACTGTCAAAAAAATGAACAAAGTAAGAAAGATAAGAATAGGTAACCCTGCATACAATGTTCTCTTAAATTTTTGTGTATAAGTGAGTTTGTGGTACATTTTCACTTAAATCCCTCCTTTATTCCATTTAATATTTATTATATACTTAATTTAACACTAAAAGGGGGTAACGTAAACTTATGAAAAAGTTTTATAAGCAATTTACACTTGTAATGAGTACTCTATTACTTTTGTTTGGTTCTTTTTCACTTTCAGTTAATGCCGCTGAACATTCTGGGGCTACAAAACAGCATTTAAACTTGAATGACATCAAGAATCATGAACAAATTTTTGAGTTGATTCATCAAGATCCCAATGACATTATCTCTTCTTATTGGTTAGATGAAAGTGTCAAATCTGGTGTAATTAACATATTCAATTCATCAGAAAATAAATATTATAACTTGTACGTTGAAAAAGATCACATCACTTACTACAGTATTCAATATTATGTGAGTCATGATTCAAAAGATGCGAAATTCGAACTATATTCTATCGACTCATTTAATAATTCTCACCATGAATTCACTTCGCAAGTTGCAAACGAGACTGGCAAGGTCTCACATCAAATAAATGCAAAAAGTAATAGTAATACAGCTTACAAATGGGCCTGTATTTTCTCTAGCTATGTTGCTTGTGCAGCAGCGGCCGGTACAATAGGATTCGGAGTGGCTGGTCCATTTGGAGCAGGCGCAGCTGCTCTTGCCTGCAGATACGTTTTCCAAACGCTTGTCGAAAAATATGGTAGTAAAAAAGCAGCTTGTAAAATTTTTAGCTAACTTCCGTTGTAGGGAGGTAATCTTACTTTCCTACATCTTTTTTCCTTATTCTCCTTCTTTTTAACTCATGAGTATAAATTAAATACTTAATTTCTTTTCTACATAATACGTAAATTGAGAAACATAATTTCTTGCTTTAATAAGTCCGCTTTATATACTTAAACCAAGTATCGACCTGTAACAAAAACGACAGCCCTTCTCATCACAGAGAAGGGCTGTTATATTTAGGGAAAAAAGTAAAGGGGTTGAAAAAGTGGAAGTGTACTATCCTGCCCTATTTGCTGTTCTCGCTGGCGTGTCCGGATTAGTCGGGTTAGCACTACAGTCTGTCTATCCCATCTTGTTAGTACCTGTCTGTTTACTCGTCGCGGGATACTTTACAGTCTCTAAAAAGAAGCAAGCGGAAACACGCAATTATACGCCGAGCTTCATGATCTTATCGAGCGCCGCACTCGCATTCGGTCTCGGCTTTAAATCCATCGTCCCATACGCCATGCTCATCGGAATTGCGTTGCATATGGTCTGTATCGTATGCGCGTTCATTGCACTTGGCCGATATCAGTCGCAATCATGAAATCATTCTTACAGTCAGGAGGGATCGTCGGAGGACTTCTTGTCCTCCTCGTCCTTCCTTTGCTTTTACTTGATATCGGACTCATCTGGCTGCTCGAAAGGAGCTTGTCCGCACCGCTCTCCCTTTTGATCGCATTATGTTGCTTTTATAGCATATCTTTTGGCTTCGGACTCCTCATCGACGGTTTCGGCGCTGTCCTCGCGTCACTTCGTTACACTCGAGCATTGCCGTTCCTACGCGCCGTCGGTCATCTTGCGACAAGTGCCGGTAGTTTATATAGCGTGACCTGGTTATTCCCGAATGTCGCGTTGTCACCACTGACGATGAGCGTGATTGTTTTCGTGCATTGGCTTGGGGCACATCTTTGGCTTCGGAACGATTCACCGGGCAAAGCGGGAACTGCACCGAACGATTCCCTCGATCATCAAATTGTTCAGATGTTACGGACCGCGACCGTACCCGACTGTGTCGAGACCATCCAACAACAGTATCCAAACGTATCGAAACTCGAGATTTTGCGTCGGGTTCGTCGTATTAGCCGCTAAATCGAGCCATTTGTTGTTTACAAACTTTTTTAATCGTTTAAATTTTATTTTAACGATTAAAAAACGAACGCATAAAAATATCCATCTGTCGTCTAGACAGATGGATTTTACTTGATTGGCCCCCGTACTGGAAAATCAGTTGCGATGTCCCGTAATCCTTTTAAGAAGTTGTCCACATTCGTTATGGACGTCTCAAATTCAAAATCAATCTCCTCTGCCTCGTCCTCGAGCGGATGTTCCAAGATACCTCGTACGCTCACTTCATCCCCATCCGCGTCAAGTCTCGTCAACGTCACGCTGATGAACGGTTCTGTCGGCGCGAACACGACTTCCTGCACGTCGCCCGCTACAAACGACTCGAACACAGATATGTAGTGCGCCACGAGCAAACTGTCGAGCATAATGTCGTCGAATGTGATGCGATGGTCAGGCGTATGGAGCCCGACCCAATTCCGATGCCACGACGCGTCATGCATGTTGTCGGCGTCTGAATAGGCGTACGCGTAACTCTCGATTGTCACATCCATCGTCTCGTCACGCGACATCAATTTCGCAATCGGCATCGTTATCCGTCCTTTCGCAGTGAATAGCCGTCAATCTCCTGTAGACGCATCCGTTTCTGATCGACGGCCGCATGCACGATGACCGTCACCCCCGGATTGAGCTCCATCATCTTCTTGATTTTCGTCAAGTCGTCGCCTTTAATCTCGACCGGTAAGACGAACTCGCCTTCCTTCAAGTGAATGAACTTGATTTTCCCTTTATCGTCGTAACCTGTCACTTCGTATGTCGCATACTCGCGTTTCATCTGAACCGCCCCTTTCATTCGTTGTCCTCTTCTATACGTTCCCCGCTTGAATCGGTTCCACACAAAAAATCCATCCCTGTAGCGGCAGGGATGGATTCGTCTTACGCCTCGATGCTATCTGCGTGTTTGGCTTTATGGTCCGCGATGACGCCTGCGTACCATTTCGCGCTGTCTTTCCAGACGCGCTCTTGTGTGTCGAAGTCGATGTAGAGAATGCCGAAGCGTTTCTCGTAACCGAAGCTCCATTCGAAGTTGTCCATGAGCGACCAGAGGTAATATCCGGCGATGTTCATGCCTTCGTCGTTCAAGTCAGATACGGCTGTGAGGTGCTTTTTGACGTAGTCGATGCGTTTATCGTCATGGACTTCGCCGTTCTCAAGCACGTCGTCATACGCTGCGCCGTTTTCTGTGATGATGATTGGAAGATCTGTGTACTCGTTACGTAAGCGACGGATCAGGTCTTTGAATTCGTTCGGGGCGATATCCCAGCCCATGCCCGTCTTGTCGTAATCGGAGTAAGCGGCGACTGTCATGAAGTCGTTCGCTGCGCTGAACTCGACGAGTCCGCGGCTGTAGAAGTTGATGCCAAAGAAATCGCACTCTGTCGAGATTGTCTCCATGTCACCTGGTTTGATGAAGTCGTATGTGTGCACGTATTTCGAGAACAAGTTCATCATGTCGACCGGATACTGGCCTTTGAAGACCGGATCGAGGAACCAACGATTCGAGTACCCGTCCGAGTTGTTCTGAGCGAGTTTGTCGTTCGCCGAGTCCGTCTTCGCGTAGACCGGTGATAAGTTGAGCGTGATTCCGATCGGTGTCGTCGACTTCATGTCGTTCTTGAGCAATTCAACTGCTTTACCGTGTGACAGCAACATGTGGTGCACGGCACGGACCGCTTCGTTCATGTCACGATGTCCCGGTGCGTGAACACCGACATGGTAGCCGAGGAAGCCGGCACACCATGGTTCGTTGTGCGTGATCCATGAGTCGACGATACCGTCGAGCTCATCGAAACACACTTTCGCGTACTCGAGGAACCAGTCGACCGAGTCGCGGTTCACCCAGCCCCCTGCTTCATGGGCCCACATCGGGAGGTCCCAATGGTAGAGCGTGACGGCCGGCTTGATGCCTTCTTCACGGAGACGCGTCGCGAGCGTCTTGTAGAATTCCATACCGGCCGAATTGAACTCACCTTTGGCCGGGAAGATGCGTGGCCAGGCGATCGAGAAGCGATATGTGTCAACGCCGAGCTTTTTAATGTGCTGAATGTCTTCTTCATAACGGTGGTAATGGTCGCAAGCGACGTCACCGTTATGCTTTTCGAACACACGTCCGTCGATGTCACAGAACATGTCCCAGATCGACGGCGTACGCCCGCCTTCGTTGTGGGCGCCTTCGATTTGATAAGACGAAGTTGCCGTTCCGAAGACGAAGTCTTTGTTAAACTGCATAGTCAATTCCTCTTTTCTGTCTAGTTATTCTTTGACCGCACCAGCCGAGATACTGCTGACGATGTATTTCGACAAGAACAAGAAGGCGATCATGATCGGCACGACTGAAATCGCGATACCGAGGTAAAGGGCACCGAGGTTTTCGGCGACTTGCGAACCTTTCAAGAAGCCCATGAGTACCGGCAACGTGTACTTCTCTGGTGAGAACAAGAGCACGAGCGGCATCAAGTAGTTGTTCCACGAGCCGATGAACGTGAAGATCGACATCGTCGCAACAGCTGGCATCATCATCGGAAGCGCGATCGTATGGAAGATGCGAAGCTCGCTCGCTCCATCGATCCGCGCTGCTTCGATCATACTGACGTGCAGCGTCGCTTGCGTGTACTGGCGGATGAAGAAGACGACGAACGGACTCGCGATCGACGGGATGATGAGCGGGATGAACGAATCGAGAATCCCGAGCGTCTTAGAGATCTCGTAGAAACCGATAAGTCCGAGTTGTCCCGGGACCATCATCATGACGAGCATGAAGATGAACATCACGTTTTTCCCTTTGAAGTCGTAGAACGAAAATCCGAACGCAGTCATGGCCGAGAAGTAACCCGAGAGCAACGTCACGAGCACCGCAACGATCAAACTGTTTTTAAATCCGGTCCAAATGTTGATGTAGTCACTCAAAATTGCATAGTTATCGAGCAGTGATGTCCCTGGGATAAGAGAGAAACCGGTCATGATTTCTCCGTTCGTCCGTGTCGCGTTGACGAGCATCATCAGGAACGGGATGAAACAGATAATCGTCAAGATGATCAAGCCCGTATAAATCAATCCGCGGCTAAATATTTTCTTCTTTTGTTTATTCTTTGGCGGTTCCACGCGGAGCGGTTTCTCCTCGCGTTGTGGCTGTACTTCGCTGTCGGCGAGCATACGCCGTGATTCTGCATTCTGTTCCATTGCTTATGCTCCCTTCTGCGCAGCGCGCTCTTTACGGAACATGCCTTTGAAGACGATCGCCGAGAAGACGAGCGTGATCAAGAACAAGCCGTAAGCAACCGCTGATGCATAGCCGTAGTTGTTATACTTGAATGCTTGATTGTACAAGTAAAGAACCATCGTGTTCAGTGCTCCGTCTGGCGCACCAACTCCATCCGTTATCAAGAGCGGAAGGTCGAACAGTTGAAGACCACCGATGAGCGATGTGATCATGATATACAAGAGAATCGGCTTAAGTAATGGCACCGTGACGTTCGTGAACATCTGCCAACGGTTCGCGCCATCGATATGGGCAGCTTCGAAGAAATCTTGCGAGATCCCCGATACACCGGCCATGACGATGATGAACGAGTGACCGAACCACATCCATGTCAAAATGAGTGAGACGGACAGTTGTGCCGTCACCGGTTGCGATAACCAATTGATCGGGTCTGAAATAATGCCGAGTTTCAAGAGCATCATGTTGAGTGATCCGTGCTGCCAGTCGAGCAAAATTCCAAACAAGAGTGCGACCGAACTGATCGTGATCAAGTTAGGAAGATAGAAGAATGAACGGAAGAACGCGAGGCCCTTCAATTTCAAACGAAGATCTGAGAACAAGAGCGCGAGAGCCAGTGCGAGACCGATTTGCAAGACAAAGTTTATTCCCCAAATCTTAATCGTATTGACGAACGCCTCGATGAAGTATGTGTCTGTCAACAAACGCGCGTAGTTCGCGAAACCGACGACCTCTTCACCCGGGCTGCCGGTATAGTTGGTGAAACTGTAGTACAGGGTCAAGAAGACCGGGTAGATACTGAATGTCAAAAAGACGACCCAAAATGGGGCAATAAACGCATAGCCGTAACGGTCAAGTTTTTTCACGTCGTGTTACTCCTTCCATAGCAACCCTTCAGGGGGGAATCCCCCCCGCGGGTTAGCTTGCTTCAGTCAACTGTAATGTCTGGGTAAGCGTTCTTCGCTTGTTTTTTGAACTCTGCGATTGCTTCGTCTTTCGACTTTTTGCCTTCAACGTATTGGAGGACAGACGCGCCGTAGAGTGTGTCGAGCTGTTGGTCGTATTTCGTTACGATTCCTGGTGTGATTTCATCAGCTTGGTCGAGGAAGAACTCATAGTTGTTCTGTCCGCCGAGGAAGTCGTCGCTGAAATCATCTTTGATCTTATCTGTGACCGGTTTGTAAGCGAGTACGTCACCAGTCTCTTCAGCCCAACCTGTCAAGAACTCTTCGTCTTGCGTCATGAGTTTAACGAAGTCGTATGCTGCTTCTTTGTTTTTCGACCCTTCGTAAACTCCGAGCCATGTGCCGCCCCAGAAGTACGGGCTTGGACCGTTTGTGACTCCCCAGTCACCGGCTGAATCTTTCGCGCTGTCTTTCAAGACACTGTGGAGACCCCATGTCGGGAGGACGTATGAGAAGACTTGTGTTTCGACTTCTTTGCCGCCTTCTTTAACTTTGATTGGTTTAGACATACCTTCGAACCAAGATGGTGACCATTCTGGAGCGAGTGCCGTGTATTGTTTCTCACGAAGCTCTTTCGCGTAGTCCATGTAGTCGATCTTATCTTGTGTCAAGACAAGTTCGTTCTTGTCGTTTACCCATGCTTCAGGGTTTGCGCCTTGTGAGAACCAACGGATCGCGCCTTCATCTGGGAACATACGATAGCCTTTTTGCTTCATCTTCTCAGCAACTTCGAAGACGCCGTCCATCGAGCTCATCATGTTTCCGATTTCAGTCGGATCATCCGTGCCGAGCACTTCTTTCGCTAGGCTACGTTTGTAGTAGACACCACCTGGAGTCGTTTGCCATGAAAGGGCGCGCACGTTGCCTTCTTTATCTTTCCCAAGGTCAAAGACGTATGGGATGTAGTCGTCCGCGATTTCATTTACATTGTATGGCTCGTCTGAAAGGTTTTCCCAGTATCCTGCGTCAACCCATTGCTTAAGGAACGCGATTTCCCCAGTGAATACGTCTGGTGCCCCAACGCCACTTTCAAGTGCTGGCTTGAGTTTTGTCGGATAGTCCGCGATTGGAACAATTGTCAATTCGACTTTGACGCCGTTGCGCTCTTCGTACGTTTTGATCGGTTCTTTGAGCTCATCCGTGAACGACCAAACTTTTAAGACATCGTCTTTAGAACCTGACCCAGAACCTGAAGTTTCTTCGTCGTTTGAGCATGCGCCCAAGACGCCGACTGATAGTGCTCCGATTGAAAGTAAGCTGACTAATTTTTTACGCATGTGTGAACCCATCCTTTTAATGTTTTTTAGAAAGCGTTTGCAAGAAGAGGGAATAAATTGTCGAAAGCGCTTTCGAAAATGTCGAAATAAAATATCGAAAGCGATTTCGATTTTTTAGGAATGACTTTCGAAATCGCGCTCTTCCCTCTATCCGATTAAAGGGGAGAGAGCGACTTCGAAATATCATCGGGACTACTTTAGTTTTTGACCGGTGCGCATGACAAGCGTTCGATCAATTTGACCGGAATAACTCGACGTTCTGTGAGTCGTTCTTTAGCGGTCATTTGTTCAATCAACAACTCGGCTGCTGCTTCGCCGATCTCGTCCGTATCTTGACGAATCGTCGTCAGCTTCGGCGTGATGTACTTGATCATGTCGATGTCATCGTAACCGATGATCGAGATGTCTTCCGGCACCCGGAGACCGTGCTCATGGACGGCTTCAATCGCACCAATCGCCATCTGGTCACCCGCGACGAATACTGCGGTCGGAGGGGTTTCGAGCTTTAGAAGCTTCTCCATCGCTTGTTTACCTTCTTCGACTGAAAAGAATCCGGCGTTGATCAGATAACCTGGCTCAATTGGAAGATCGAGTGCCTGCATGGCGAGCTCGTACCCTTTGATTCGGGCCGCACCGGCGTCAATCGTTCTGTCACCGGCGATATGTGCGATCTTGCGATGACCGAGTTCGTACAAGTGGTTCACGGCTAAACGTGCACCCTCGATATTGTCCGAATAGACGACGCTACAATCCGCGCTGTCCATATCGACGACGACGATCGGGATGTCGCTTTGCATGAGTTCTTGGACTTGCTCATCCATCCGGTCCGAACAGATGACGACGATGCCGTCAACGGCGCGGTGTTTGAAGTGTTCGAGATAACTCATGTCACGGTTGCGGAGGTTTCTTGAGGCAAAGATCAAATCATAGCCTTGTTCCTCTGTCGCGTGACGAAAACTTTCAATGATTCCGTTAAAGAATGGATGTTTCATCCCGACTTCGTTCGCTTCCGAGAACATGACTCCGATCGCCCACGATTTCTTCGTCGATAACGACTGGGCGTGTGCGTTCGGCAGATAATCCATCTCGGCGGCTGCTTTTAAAATCTTGGCTCTCGTCTTGTCGCTCACGTCCTTGTAGTTGTTCAACGCTTTAGAGACGGTCGTGATCGAAAAGCCGGTTTTCTTTGCTAAATCATAGATCGTACCCATGTCAGTCTCCTCTTCCCGAAAGCGCTTTCGGTAATTTGATTGTAGCGCATGAATTTGTAGGAATCAATTCTTTTTCGTGGAATATTTTGAGATTTATTATTGTGACGTCTTTCTTCTATATAACAGTAACAGGAAAGTTTTTGTCGTCAATGTGTCCGTGTGTACAACCATACAAGATTCGTAAATTTTTGAACCTCGGTCTCGCCAGTGACACCTTTGAACAAGCGTTGAAACGGCTTGAGCAATTGCTCGATGACAATTTTCCGAAGCCGCTCTTGATGCAATTCATACGTGATCGCCTCAAATAAATCCCTTTGTTCTTCCGTCATTACCACATGCTTTTGGATCCGCTCTGCCATCTCGACCAACTCTTCTTTCGTGACCAAGTTTTTATCCGTCGTCCCCCGCATTTGATCGACCGTGACCGGGTTCAAGATATGTTCGCCCGTCTCGACCATCCGTGCCGCCATCAGCTCGACGTACGCATACAGGTTGCGGACGAGCCGTTGGATCGAGTAGGCCGTGTTGGTGATGCGAAGTGTGAACAACACGTGTTGCAACATCCCGTTGAATAGAATCGTCAATTCGATCGAATACGGACGAATCGGTTCGCCGATAATTTCCGTCAGGCGCATGGCGAGCCACTCGATCTCATAGACGCGATGCTGCAAGACGAGTTTCTTCAGTTCGGGTTCGTTCGCCGACATGATCGACTCAAACAAGGCGTACAGATTACGTTCCTCATTTAACTGAATGAGAATCGAGATCTGCTCGATAAAGACATCTTTATCGCGCTTGTCCCGTCCCATCTGCATCTCGATGCGACGCTGGCCGGCATCATAGCGCAAATTCTCAAGGATGTTGGCGACACAGTCCGTCTTCGAGGCGAAGTAGTTGTAGAAAGTCCCTTTCGAGATGTTAGCCCGCTCGCTGATTTCTTGGACCGACGTCTGCTGTACCCCATTCTCGATGAACAACGTCATAGCAACATCGGCGACTTTTCGTTTTTTATCTTTCATATACCGATTACTCCGTTCTGTTTGGTTTGTATCCTAAGTATAGCATTTTGAACTCACGGTACAAAATTGTTGATTTTTTTACACGATGGGTATAAAATCATTTCATCGACACTTACTAGTATATAACTATTTAGAAAATAAAGGAGCAGTCCAGATGAAACCAGAATTCCAAAAGAAACCGCCGTATCTCATGCTCGCGGTCTTGTTCGTCGGGGCATTCATCGCCTTCTTGAACAACTCATTACTTAACGTCGCTCTCCCATCGATCATGGTCGATTTGAACATCGCTGACTATTCGACCGTCCAATGGCTCGCGACTGGCTTTATGCTCGTGACAGGTGTCCTCGTCCCAGCATCGGCCTACTTGATTACCCGCTTCTCAAACCGGGCGCTCTTCATTACGTCGATGGCGATTTTCGCCCTCGGGACGGCGATTGCCGCCTTCTCTCCAACGTTCGGCTGGTTGCTCTCAGGGCGGATGATCCAAGCGGTCGGTGCCTCAACGATGGGACCGCTCTTGATGAACGTCATGCTCGTCAGCTTCCCGCGTGAGAAACGCGGAACGGCAATGGGTATCTTCGGTCTCGTCATGATCACGGCACCAGCGATCGGACCGACATTGTCGGGCTATATCGTCGAGTACTACGACTGGCGCGTCTTGTTTGAGATGATTCTCCCGCTGGCGATCATTGGACTCGCACTTGCCGTTTGGAAAGCCGAGAACGTCATGGTCCAAAACAAAGACCAATCGCTCGACTACTTGTCGCTCGTCTTATCGACGCTCGGCTTCGGCGGAATTTTATACGGCGTCAGTTCGGCCAGCTCGGACGGTTGGGACAACCCAATCGTCTTGACGACGATGATCGTCGGTCTCGTCGCACTTATCGCGTTCGTCGTCCGCCAGCTCAACATGGAAAAACCGCTCCTCGACTTACGGGCGTATAAATATCCGATGTTCGCACTCGCGTCGATCATCGCGATGGTCAACGCGGTCGCCATGTTTTCCGGGATGATCTTGACGCCGGCTTACGTTCAAAGCGTCCGCGGCATCTCGCCGCTCGATTCAGGACTGATGCTGTTGCCAGGTGCCATCATCATGGGGATCATGTCACCGATCACGGGGAAACTGTTCGATAAGTTCGGACCGAAGTTACTCTCCATCACGGGTCTCACCATCACGGCGATCTCGACGTATATGCTCGCGAACGTTCAACTCGACTCGACGTATACGTACATCGTGACGACGTACACGCTCCGTATGTTCGGGATGTCGATGGTCATGATGCCCATCATGACTAACGGTCTCAACCAGTTGCCGACACACCTTAACCCGCACGGCACGGCCATCAACAACACGGCACAACAAGTATCCGGTGCGATCGGGACGGCAGTGCTTGTCACCATCATGAACTCGGTGACACGGACTGAAGCCGAGTCACTTATGACCGGCGTCGATCCGTCGACACTCACTGAAAGCGCAATGGGTGCGATGACGCAGCAAGCGCTACTGTCAGGGATTCAAGTATCGTTTTATGTTGCGCTCGCGATGAACTTACTTGCGCTTGTATTAGCATTTTTCGTGAAACGGGTCGATGTTCGAAAACTCGATTTCAAGGAAGAAGAGCAAGAGCTCAAAAAAGCGAATTAAGTTATACGAAAAGCCGCCCTGTTCTCACAGGACGGCTTTCTTTGCGTGCTATTTCACTCGCTTCACCGTCACATACTCTTTCAACAAAAAGTTGATGCGATCGACTTCATACGGCTCAACTTCTTTTCCTAACTCAATCATTTCTTCATGTTGCGGATGGTTCGGATCATTTAAAATCTCTTGCAGGTGTATGTTTCCAGCCATGCCACCGATATCCTCGAACGGCGTCTCGCCCTCCCACTCCGTCACCATCGGATGCGGGTGCGGATAATCGGCGATGACTTTCTCCAGAATCAGTTCATGTTGCCAATCGTCCCCATAGTCGTACGTGTAGTAGAGTGTTTGATCGGACTCGATGATACTCGGGAGCTTCACGTTTTTCATGTCCCGGACCGTTACTTGCTTGAACCGTTCCAATAAATTTGTTTCAAATTCGCTCAGCTTTGACTGAGCCTTTAAATACGCGAGACGATCTTTGTGTTCATACACTTCTTCAGGATTTAACACGAAGCGGAACGTCGGGTTACGTAAATCGTCCTCGAATTTTGCCAAATGTGAATCTTCCCACCACATGACGAGTTGAATCGCGTCATGAAGCCGTTTGAAATTCGTCTCCGCCGGGATGATGAACCGGCGCCATACAGGGGTCGGACTCCCCAGCAATTTAATCTGGAATTGATATGCTGTAAACATGTGGTACCGCCTCTCTAAATCGATTGTTCTCGAACATCTGCCCGTCTCGGTTGCTCCGGGTCAAGTAACCGAATTTGTTGCTCATAATACCACTGCACCATATATTGAGCTGCAACTGCAACTATAAAAAATAAGCCGAGGAGCGGGCGACCTAATAGAACCATGACAAATAAAATCAAACTTGGTAACATCATGAACAAAAATGTCCACATATACTGACGACTAATCAATCGCTTGACGTTCGCCTCAGGCGCCATACTCCGCGCGAACTGACTCTCCTTATAATGGAGCCATCCCGTCACAACGATAGACAAGATAACCCCAATTCCGAGCCCGATATAAAACTGTCCGATTTGATATGCGAGTATAAACGTCAAAACGAGTAATAGAGCGAGACTAATTTGAGAACGATTTCGTTTCTGTTGATGCCGTTTTAGCGCTATGGCACGTTCTTGTTTATCCATTCCCCTCACCTCAATTCTAATCTACGACGCAAATTTGGATTATGTTCCCTTTTTAGCTAAAATTAATGATTGTGCCTCTGAATAATATGGTATTATCTGTATAGTTTATTCAATCGAATCGGAGGATGTCTTGATGAAAAAAGTGCTCGCTTTTGGCTTAGCTATGATCTTGATTTTAACTTCGTGCTTCACCTTCGAAACATCGGCCGAAGCCGCGCCAAAGAAAGAGAATCGTGCTATTATGGGAGCATCGACTTTAACTCCTAAACAGATGGCAGACTACGTGAAAGCGAAAAATCCGAGAACCGTCCGCCTTCATGGCGTGACAGTCGAAGAGCTCGCCAAACTGTTCGTCATCATCGGCGCAAAAGAAGGCGTCCGCGGGGACGTCGCCTTTGCCCAAGCATTGAAAGAGACAGGTTACTTCCGCTACGGCGGGGATGTCCTTCCGAAGCAGCACAATTACTCAGGGATCGGTACAGTCGGCAAAGGGGTCAAAGGCCATTTCTTCCGCTCCCCGCACCAAGGCGTGACGGCACAGATTCAACATTTGAAAGCATATGCTTCTAAAGAAGCGTTAAACTCGACCCGCGTCGACCCGCGCTTCCATTATGTGAAACGAGGCTCTGCGACGACTTGGCCGGCCTTGCATCGCAAATGGGCGATGCAACCGTCGGGAAATTATGGGACGGACATCCTCTCGATCTATCGGGAGATGGGACGGACCCAAATCCGGGTCGCCAAAAAATGAACGAACGATCATGACTTATAGGGGTGAACGATAGTGACTTGCAATCAAGTACGGTTATTCAGCGGACTCACGCTTCTCGTAACGGGCGTCGTCTTGCTACTTAAACGCTAACAAGCATTCAGAGCATCTGCTCGGATGCTTTTTTTGTTCATCGAGTAAAATGAAGAGACGAGATCGCATGCCGGCTCGACCGTCGATAAGGAGGAACATCACATGTCAACTTGGGATCAACGTTTTGATACGGATGAGTATGTCTATGGAGAAGAACCAAATGAGTTCGTGAAGCAACAAGTGCACTTGTTCAAAAAAGGAATGACCGTTCTCGCAATCGCCGAGGGAGAAGGCAGAAACGCCGTTTGGCTCGCGGAGCAAGGACTCCACGTAGAAATGTGGGACTATTCGCAAGTCGGGTTAGACAAAGCCACACGTTTGGCCGAACGTCGCGGCGTGACGCTGCAGACCCGCCTCGTCGATTTGGCTGAAGCGAACTGGCCTGAACAGGCTTACGACGCCGTTTTATGTATATACGGTCATTTCCCGAAAGAAGTGAAAACGGCCGTCTTTAACGGGATCGAGCGAGCATTGAAGCCAGGAGGCTACTTCGTGACAGAAGTGTATAGTGAAGAGCAACTCGCTTATGGGACAGGCGGACCAAAAGAAAAGACGCTCTTATACACAGCGCATGATTTCTCTACCTTCACCGGCTCACTCAACACGTGCCGCTTGTTTGAAGGTGTTGTGGAACGACACGAAGGAATACTTCATCAAGGGACATCCGCGATCATCCAATACATCGGTCAAAAACGCACAAACATCGAATCAAGCGAAAGCTGATTCGATGTTTGTGTCTATCGACAACTGTTTACATACGAAGCGCAAAGCGCGCCCGAAAACAAATACACTCTGCTTCCGGTGAATACACCGTAAGCGTCCCCTCATGAAGCAACATGATTTGACGTGCGATCGATAACCCGAGCCCATCTCCTGGTGTCTCACCTCGTGATGCATCGACACGGTATGTCCGGTCGAACAATTGATCCATCGCATCGATCGTCTGTTGTGACGTCCCGTTACAGAGTCGCCACTCAACCACTGACCCCTGTTGGATCAGTGTCAGTTCAATCGGACTTTCATCCATCGCATATTTTAACGCATTCGACATCAAATTCTGAAAGACACGGATGAGTTGCTCTTGGTCAGCTTCCACGTAGACGTCCGATTGGATGTTCACGGTTAAACGGTATCCCTTTTCAGCAAACAACGGTTGTAATTCGTGCACCAATTGGCTCGTCAACAAGCTGATATTCAAGCGATGTTTCGATAACGTCACTTGTGCGGAATACAACCGATTCACATCCATCAGTTGATCGAGAAGATGTTCGAGCTGTGCCGTTTTTTCATGTAATACGTTGAAGTGACTTTGCTCTTGATCTGTCCATTCCCGTTCTGTTTGTAGCAATTGGACATAACCGCGAACGCTCGTCAACGGGGTACGTAAATCATGGGACAAGTTAGAGAACAGTTGATTTCGTTCTTCCTCATGCGACCGTTCTTTCTCGAACAATTGATGCAACTGCCTCGACATTTGGTTAACGCTCTCTGCAAGCGTAGCGAGTTCATCTCGCCCCGTCACTTCAACGGTTCGTCCAAGATCTCCGTTTGCGATTTGTTCAATCTCGTTTGATAAATCCGTGATTTTTTGCAGCGTCTTTCGCGTCATCAATGAAAAGCCAATCACAAAAATGATAATTGTAATAAATGTCACGCTTAAGAAAGCAAGGTTATAAATCAACGGATCAGGCGTGGTCTCGTTCTGAATATAATACAAGCTAATTAAATAGCCCATAATTAGAAACGCAATCGTGGCGATGAGGGCGTTGATTAGGATAATCCCGATTAATTTAACGAGTAACCGGTCCCATTGTCGCTTTTTCATAGGCGGTACCCCACGCCCCATACCGTTTTAATGTACGAAGGTTTCCGCGGCGTCTCTTCAATCTTCTCGCGAATTTTCGTGATATGGACCATGACCGTATTGTCGACCTCAAACGCGTCTTCTCCCCAAACCGCCTCATAAATCTGTTCGACCGTCAGCACTTGGTTCGGATGGCGCATGAAGTAGGCGAGGATATCAAACTCTTTCGGTGTCAGCCGAATCGAGGTGTCCCCTTTCGTGCATTGTCTTGTTTGAATATCGAGTGTGACGTCATCAAAAATGAGCACGCCGGACTGGGCCGACTGGTCAGCACCGTAGTCCCGGTAGCGTCGAAGTAGCGACTTCACGCGAAGTGTCACCTCAAGCGGATTGAATGGCTTCTTCATGTAATCGTCCGCACCAATCGAGATGCCTTGCATCAGATCCAAATCGCTCGTCTTTGCCGTCAGCATGAGGATTGGCATGAACTGCGTCTTGCGAATTTCAATACAGGCCTCGATGCCGTCCATGACGGGCATCATCCAATCAAGGATGAGTAAGTCGATGGCTTCGTGTGCGACGACGTCAAGCACTTCTTGACCCGTCTTTGCAAATCGCAAGGCGTATCCTTCATTTTTTAAATAAATGGCGAGCAACTCGCGGATCGCCTCATCGTCATCGGCAATCAGAATTGTCGGTTGTGGACGCATTCTCTTCCCCCTCACTTCGTGCACTACGTGTTGACAGACGAACTTTGAATTCATCTTGTTCAACTAGCGTAGCATCTTTTACATTTCCCATACACTTTCGCCTGTGAAACGGCAAAAACATGCAGATCCCGTTTTAGTTATATACCTATATGAAGTGTACCGAGCGCATCACAACGCATTCTGTTGAACTTCTTAACATTTCTTAAGACTCTGCTAAACACTTCTTACGCTTATCGCTCCATACTAGACGTTAGAAGGAGTGACTCGATTGGAAACAATACTTACACAATACGTGGTGCTCGCAATCGGTATCATGTTTACCCCGTTGTCCGATGACGTCTTGATGGTCACCCATTTGACGATTACAGCCGTGACGACAGTTCCCGAATGGCTCGTGTTCGTATCCACTTGGATGGTCTTCACGTTTGCCTTTAGTTGGTTTTATTTGATTGGCCGCGGATTGAATCGATTCATCCCAACTTCAAAACGTGATTCACGTTATTTAAAACGAGCCGAGGCGCTGTATGCACGATACGGGGCACGCGTCATTCTTGTCTCCTACTTTATTCCCGGTTTGCGCCACCCGATTCACTATGTCGCCGGATTCACCTCGTTGTCGTTTCGAACGTATACGTTCTATAACGTCTTATCCGCGCTTGGTTATACCGGTGCGTGGTTCACCGTGATTCAGTTAGCTGAACGCGTCCCGATTTTTAATCAAACGAAAGATTGGATTCTTTCCCTTTAACGGCCGCTACTCACTTCATACATTCAGATTCCAAACGTATCCAAACGGGTATGTATACGGAGAAGAATCGAATGCCAACGGTTTATATGTTGAATGTGCAGAATTGCATCTTCCCCTCCTCGTCAAGGCAGGGAATCTGTCGACCGACGGCAAAGTACTTAAAAGCTGAATGTATGCAAAATAGATGTTGGAAGGAAGGCGACACGGTATATGAACAACGTGAACAAGTCTGTGATTGTGATCGGGGGAGGACTTGGCGGCTTGTCAGCGGCCATTTCTCTCGCTCAACAAGGGTATGAGGTTTCCTTATATGAAAAGAACGGCCATATCGGCGGGAAAGTGAATCGACTCGAGCAAAACGGGTTCGGCTTCGACCTCGGTCCGTCGATTTTAACGATGCCGCAAATCTTTGAAAAGTTATTCACGGGTAGCGGCAAGCGGATGGCGGACTACGTGCCAATCAAACGTCTCGATCTCGAGTGGCGCTCGTTCTTCCCGGATGGCACGGTATTAGATTTATATCACGACCTCGACGTGATGGAGCGCGCCAATCCGACGCTGTCACATAAAGACATGGAAGAGTATCGGGCACTATTGGACTATGCCGAGCGCATCTACCATACGACTGAGAAGAGTTACTTGAAGGAAGGGTTTGAATCACCGCTAGAAGCGGTGGCGAAGACCGGCCTGTTTTCGACGTTGTTCGGATTTGACTTGACGTCGACGATGTACGATGGGATCTCGAAACGAATCAACAACCCGCATTTACGGACGATGCTCTCCTACTATGTCAAATACGTCGGTTCGTCGCCTTACAGCGCCCCGGCCGTGCTCAACATGATGATTTATATGCAGTACGCTCAAGGTTGCTGGTACGTCGAAGGCGGTACGCACAAATTGGCCGAAGGATTGACGAAACTCGCCGAGGAGATCGGCGTCCAAATCCATACGGGGCAAGGTGTCGTCCGTGCCCATACGATCAACGAGAAGATCACCGCCATCGAGCTCGAGGACGGCCGACTCCGGTCAGCCGATTACTTCGTCTCCAACATGGAAGTCATCCCGTTCTATCAAAAGATGGTCGATGCGGATGAAGACTATGTCGACAAGCTCGTGAAAAAATATGAACCGGCGAGTTCTGGCTTCGTGATTCATCTCGGCGTCAAAAAAGAGTATCCGGCCTTAGGACACCACAACTTCTTCTTCTCCGAGAACTTGCACGAACAGATGGATAAGATCTTCGAGAAACACGAGCTACCGGACGACCCGACCATCTATTTGGTGAACGTCAATAAGACCGACCCGACACAGGCGCCGGCAGGACATGAGAACATTAAAATTCTGCCGCACATCCCGTACATCCAAGACGAACCGTTCACACCAGAAGAGTATGCGGCGTTTGAAGAACGCGTCCTCGATAAGCTCGAACGCATGGGCTTGGACGGGTTACGAGACAACACGGTGACGCGCGACGTCTGGACGCCTCATGACATCGAACGCACGTATGGATCGGACCGGGGCGCGATTTACGGCACCGTCGCGGATAAAAAACGGAACGGCGGCTTCAAGCATAAGAAGCAAAGCGAGCTGTACAACAATCTGTATTTCGTCGGCGGCACCGTGAACCCTGGCGGTGGCATGCCGATGGTGACATTGAGCGGTCAACAAGTGAGCGACAAGATCGCGAAGCGTGACGGCGTTAAAAACTGATCATAAAAAGGATTCGAGCCCACGCTCGAATCCTTTTTTAGTGCCCGCGATACTTCCCGAGCGCCCGCATATTCAATAAATAAAGCACACCTGCGTAAACGATTAAACCGAGCACATAACCCCAGATCCCGGTGAAACCGCTCCCGTACACCATCACTTCCTTGATTGCCGTCGCCCCATAGAAGATCGGCATGGCGTAGCTCAAATTGCCGAGCCCATACGGAATCAAGTCGAGCGGGATCAATCCTGAGAAGAACACTTGCGGGATGATCGTGAACGGGATCATTTGGACGACTTGGAGCTCCGAGCGGGCGAACACCGAAATCGTCGCCCCGAACAAAACGGCCGTCCCGGCCATTAAAATCATCACAAGAAATACCCAACCGATGTTCCCGAGCGACGTCAGCCCGAGCACGTAAATCGTATAGAGCACGATGAGGACAGACTGCACGACCGCGAAGACGCCATAGCCGAGCGTATACCCTAAAATGACTTGTCCGCGTTTGATCGGGGTCATGAGCAGCCGTTCGAGCGTACCCCCGCTCCGCTCTTTGACGAGCGCCATCGCCGACAGGATGAAGACGAAGAAGAACGAGAACAGCGACAAGAACACGTAGCCGAACGAATCAAACGTCGACTGTCCTTCTTCTCCGTATACGTAATTCATCTCGATATCGGCCGTCGGATTGAGCGCCGACAACGCCGCTTGGATCTCACGCACCGCTTTCGACGATTTCGTCGACGGTTCGCGCAACGTGATCATGGTACCCGCCTGTCCCGCTTCGAAGACGGCATCGACGTCTTTATTGTCTTCCAAATAAGCAACCGGCTCCTCGACCGTATCGAGTCGCACGTCGAGCGTCTCGGCTTCAAACGCGTCGATAAGTTGCTGCTGGGCGGCCTCATCAAGCACGACGACCGGCACGTAATCCGAGTCGCCGAGCAAGAAGTAGACGAGTGTGAGGATGAGGAGCGGGGCGATCAAAATCAAGGCGACGCTCCGCTTGTCGTTCAACGTCTGAAAGATGACCCGTTTCGCCAAGTTACGCATCGTGCTTCGCCTCCTCTCGTCCGGCAATGAGGAACAGTTCCTCGACGCGTCCGTTCTCGGTCTGTTCGAGCAAGTGCGTCACCGTGTCATAGGCGATCAAGCGCCCGTTGTAGATGAGCGCGGCCCGGTCACACTCGAGCACCTCGTCCATGACGTGGGTCGAGACGATGATCGTCGTCCCACCGGCTCGAATCGTTTGAAACTGATCCCAAATCTGGCGGCGCAAAATCGGGTCGATCCCGACCGTCGGCTCGTCTAAAAACAAGACGTCCGGTTGATGGAGGATGGCGATGGCGAGCGACAGCCGCTTCTTCATCCCGCCCGAATAGTTGCGGACGAGCTTTTTTCGGTCGGCCGTCAAATCGACGAGGGCGAGCACGTCATCAATCCGTTGTTTGAGCCCTGCCTTGCCGAGCTTATAGATCGAGCCGAAAAACTCGAGGTTCGCCTCACCCGACAAATCGTCGTACAGCCCATCGTTTTGCGGCATGAATCCGATCTTATGAAGCATGTTCATGTTCGGCATCACCGTCTCGCCGATCCGAATCGATCCTTTGTCTGCCGCCAATGCGCCGATCATCAAACGGATGAGCGTCGTCTTCCCCGACCCTGAAGGACCGAGCAGACAACAGATATCGCCCGAATTGATCGTGAAGCCGATATGATCGATGGCCAGTTGGTCACCGAACGATTTACTGACGTCGTTCAGTTGAATATTCATATTGGACTCCCTCCCGATGTCTGCCTCGTGTACACTGGACTAAAAGACACCGTGTTGGTTTATACGTTCAGTATAGTCCGCGCTCGAACGGTCAACAATCATCAATCTCGGTCACAGTGTTGGTTTTCCAACAGACGGCGACAATGTGTTGGATAAAGGAGAAAAAATATGGAACAGACAGACTTACGGGTCGTCCGGACGAAGCAGTTGATCAAACAGGCGTTGCTCGAATTGATCGAAGAACAAGGATTTGAAGCGGTCACGGTGAAGGCGCTCACGGAACGCGCCGGCATCAACCGGGGTACGTTCTATAGCCACTATGTGGATAAGTACGATCTCATGGAAAAATCGATTGAAACGATCTTTCATGAGGCCGAAACAAAACTCATCAAAAATTTGCCGAACGTCTTTGGCAATCAACAAGGCTCCGCTCCCCATCAGTTGCTCGTCCCGTTCATCCGGTTCATCGAGCAAAATAAGATTTTGATGAAACCGCTTCTCGGTCCGAACGGCGACCCGCAGTTCCAGGCGAGACTCCGCGCCTACATGTACACGGCTCTGTTTCACCGTTCCCCGACCGTATTGTTCGACGAGACGCAGTCGCTCGTCCCGCCCGATTATTTAGTCTCCTATATCTCGTCGGCACATATGGGCGTCATTTATGAATGGCTCTATAATGACCGAACTGAAACGGTAGAAGATATCGCACGCATCATTTATACGATCACGTTTGAAGGACCGCTCGTCGCGGGCGGGTTGAAGCCGGACAGACAAAAAGACAGGTAGCAGCTACCTGTCTTTTTGATCGGGAAGCGTCACACGCACCGTCGTCCCTGACTTCAATTCGCTCGTGACGTCTACATGACCACCGTGCAACGTGACGATTTTTTGAACGATCGCCATACCGAGTCCTGACCCGCCTTGATGTCTCGAAGGGTCGGCCTGATAGAATCGCTCGTACATACGGCTCACTTGTTCCGGGGTCATGCCCTCCCCGTCATCCGTGATCTCGCAAACAATCGATTCCGCCGTTTGCATGAGCTTGATGCGGATCGTGCCGCCGTCATAAGAGTGGGTCATCGCATTTTGGATCAGGTTGATCCACACTTGGTGCAGCAGTCCGGCATCGCCGACCATCTCGACTTCATCAAGCTCAGCGATCAGGTTCAACCGTTTGCGACTCGACTCTCGTTCAAACGACAAGATACTTTCCCGCATCTGTTCACTGAGCGAGAAGCGGCTGACGTCTAATCCGACGACCGAGTGATCCAACTTGGCAAGGCGCAGCAAATCACGTGACAACCGCGACAGCCGCTTGCCTTCCTGTTCGATCATCGTCGCATAGTTGACTCGTTTTTCCGTCGGTACGTCAGCCCGTTTCAATAGCGTCGCGTAGCCGAGGATCGAGGCGACCGGCGTCTTGAATTCATGCGCCATGATCGCCGTCAATTCCTCGTTTTTAGACTCGTTCGTCGCCAACGTCTCGGTCATCTGGTTGAACTGACTCGCCAACTTGCCGATCTCATCGTCCCCGCCGTCATGTACCCGTACCGTCAAATCACCAGAAGCGACTTTACTTGCCGCCTCGGTCACTCGGTCGATCCGTCTCGTCATGAGCCGGACCGCGAACAAGACAAGCACGCTCGAGACGAGCGCCGTGAGCAACAACGTCTGGAACGACAAATCACGGAAAATCGTGACCGGGTTCTCGTCCGCGTTCGGGGACAACGTCACGACAGTCCGATCGATTAAAAGCGTGACGGCAGGCAATCGCTCGTCGCTTACGGTCAGCACGTCGCCTCGTTCAAGACGCGCGCGCTCCGCGACCGACCAACTTGCGGCCGCGTAGCGGTCCGTCTCGACAATAAGCGTCCGCTCGGAAAACAAGTCGATGACCTCATCGGCTCCTAATTCATAACGCTCAGAAGCCGTCAGCATGCTCTCGGCCCGTTCAACGAGCATCGTCTCGACTTGCGACGTCAACGCGTTCATTTGGAACGTCAAGAAAAGCGTCAGCGTCAGTAAGATCGGGATGAGCAACAGCCCGAAGAAGATGGTCAGGAAACGTCCGTAAATCGAGCTGAAGAAGGACTTCATGACTTCAACTCCAAGCGGTACCCAAGTCCCCAGACGGTACTGATTTGAAATGCGTCGACATGCTTCAAGCGGCTCCGGAGACGGTTAACATGGACATCGATTGTACGGACGTCACTTTCCGTTTCATAGCCCCATATGCGATCGAGCAACTGTTGTCGCGTGAACACTTGATTGAGATGCGTCGCCAAATGATACAACAACTCAAACTCTTTCTTCGGCACCTCGATTGTCTCGACCGGGGTGATCACCGTCAGTGATGTTTCGTCTAACACGCAATCGTGCAGTTGAATCTGGTGGTCTCGATATATATTGGCTCGTCGTAGCATCGCCTCGATGCGGAGCTCGAGTTCTTCTAGATCGACCGGCTTGACGAGATAGTCGTCGGCCCCGGCCCGGAATCCTTTCTTCTTATCAGGCAACGTCTCGAGCGCGGTCAACATTAAGATTGGGAGCGTGTAACCTGCGCCCCGCAGTTGCTCGGTCAACGCTCGACCATCGAGACGCGGCATCATAATGTCGGTCACGATGACGTCGATCGGTTGCTGATCGAGCAGATGTAGCGCCTCCTCTCCGTCAACGGCCCACAGCACGCGGTAGCCCGCTGTCGTCAAATATTCAAACAGAAGACCTCCGAGTGCCGGATCATCTTCGACAAGCAATAGCGTGACCATACGAGATTCCTTCTTTCTTTATGCGTTTCGTAACGCTTCAATCGGCTGCAAGGCGGACGCCTTACGGGCCGGGATATATCCAAAGATGACACCGATCACGACTGAAAACCCTAGTGCCAAGCCGACGGTCGAACTAGCCAACGTGAACGGTACACCCATGACGACGGTCAAACCGAAGGCAAGGAGTGCGCCGACCACTACACCGACCACCCCACCAAGGACGGACAAGAGCACCGATTCAAACAAGAACTGTTGGCGAATTTTCGCCGGTGTCGCGCCTAATGCTTTTCGTAAGCCGATCTCACTCGTCCGCTCCGTCACCGAGACGAGCATCATGTTCATGATGCCGATACCGCCAACGAGCAGCGAGATGGACGCGATGCCGATGAGCAGCATGCTGAGCAAGGAGTTGATTTGGTCGATTGACGCGAGGGCGTCTTCAAAGCTCGTGACGGTAAACGCGTCCCGACCGTTAAATGCGGTCGTCAACTGCTGCGTCAATTCTTCACTTACTGTCTCAGATTGTCCTGATTCCGTGTACAGGTCAAACGTCGAAATCGTATTCACATGAAACTGGTGAAGCGCGGTCGTCACCGGAATGACGATCGTCTCGTCCGTCGACATCGAAAACTCTGAAGACGGGGCGAGCGTGCCGACGACGATGTAACGGATCCCGCCGATCGTGATCGTCTCACCGATTGGCGACGTGGTCGGGAACGATTCCTTCACGATCGTATCACCGATTACGGCGACGCGTGTCCGCTCCGAGACGTCCACTGGCGTGATGCCACGCCCGGAAGCGAGTGTCGAATCTGAGAAGAACGCGTCACTCTTCCCAAGGACGCTCTGTTCGGTCGTTTGACCGCCCAAATAGACGTCCGCTTGATGACTTGTCGTAGGCGATAACGACTCGACGCCGTCAATCGCTTCGAGACGTTCCACTTCGGTGACGCTGATGCCATTCTTCGTCGCATCTTCGATTTGGACACTCATCCGGTCCGCCCCGAACGTCGCGACTTCTTCATTGATTGAGGACGTGACACCCGAGATGACCGTCATGAGTGTGATGATGGACGCCGTCCCGATGACAATTCCAAGAATCGTCAAGAAAGAGCGCATCTTATGACTGATCACCGTCAGCCAGGCCATACGTATATTTTCTCGAATCATCGTCGTTCCTCCTTCTCGATACGGCCATCCCGAACGTAGACGATGCGCGTCGCTTCTTTGGCGATGTCGAGGTCATGGGTGATCATGATGATCGTCTTCCCTTCCGCATGCAATTCATGAAACAAGTTCAGAATTTGACGTCCGTTCGTCTGATCGAGCGCCCCGGTCGGCTCATCGGCGAGCAGTAGAGACGGATTTGTCACGAGCGCCCGCGCGATGGCGACACGTTGTTGTTGCCCACCCGACAGTTGATTCGGGTAATGGTTCTGTTTATCGCCGAGCCCGACACGCGTCAACATCTGGTGCGTCCGGTCTTTTCGTTCCGACTTCGACAGCCGTTGATAGATGAGCGGTAACTCGACGTTTTCGCTTGCCGTCAATCGCGGCAGTAAGTTGAACTGTTGAAAGATGAACCCGATCTGCTGATTGCGGAACGCCGACAATTCGGTCTCGGATAATCCGGTCACGTCACGGTCGCCAAAGCTGTAGCGACCGCTCGTGTATCCGTCCAGACAACCGAGAATGTTCATGAGCGTTGATTTCCCCGAACCAGACGGCCCGAGGATGGCGACGAACTCGCCGTCGTGAACCGTCAAATCGATACCGTTCAACACGATCTGTTCGTTTTCACCCGACCCGTACGCTTTCGTCAAATCGGTGACTTCAATGAGTGCGCTCATTGTCCGCCTCCGATCTGTGGTGGCATGATACCCCCAGCTGTCGCCTCATCCATTAAGAGGACGCTATCTTCGTCTAATCCGTCTTTAATCTCAACGCGGCTGCCGTCGCTGATGCCGAGCTCGACTTGCCGTTTCACCGGACCATCCGTGCCCTCGACGTACACGTAGGCGTCGCCTTCTTCAAACGTGATGCTGTCGAGTGATAGCGTCTCTGCTTCTTCGACACGTTCGACGACAATCGAGCCTTCGAGCGTCATCCCGTTTCGTAATCCGTCCGTTTCAGGCAACGTGACGTTCATCGCATAACGTGCTGACGAGCCCGGAGTCGTCAATGCTTCCGCTTCATCCGCAATCGATTCGACCGTTCCTTCGAGTTCAGTGTCCAATGCGTTCGTATAGATCGTCAGCGCATCACCTTCCTCGACTTTCCCTAAATCCCGCTCGTCGATCAACAGTCGTCCGGTCGCATCTTCTCCGACAGTCGTCACCTGACCGGCAAACGTGTAGACGTTCTCAATCGTCTCCGTCGCCACTTGCTCTGACTTATATTCGACCGATTGCGGCATCAAGAAAATGCCAGCTCCTAACGCGATGGCCAGGGCACCGCCACCTAATCCCCACTTCAGTTTTTTGTTCATCTGTCAATTCCTCCTTTTGGTTGTACCTCAAGGATAAACAGAAGTTATAAACAAAGTGTGAACGGATAAATTTACAAATAATTGAAACTATCATGCTAGTAAATGCGTATATCGAATTAATCCACATCAACCTCGGAGGTATATATGCATCAAATCACGAGTTATTTCTTTCTGTACGCAAAAATCGTCCTTACGGATAAAGTGCCATTTCTTTTAACGATGGGACTCCCGCTCGGTGTCGCCCTCCTGTACAGTCCACCAAATATCGGTACGATGACGTCTGCCGAATACGCCACGTATTTGTCGTACTTTTGGGTGTACATCATCTTGGCGACTTATTTGAACGGGATTGCGCTCGAACTCGCACGAATGCGCGAATACGGTCTCATGAAGACGTACGTCATGATCTCCGGCAACAAATACACATACATGTTGGCCATCTTATTGGCCCAGCTCTTGTTTGCCGCAATCAGTCTCCTACTCTTCACAGTTGTCGTCACGCTCGTCCACGGTCATTTCACTTTCGGTTTGCTCGCGAGCCCAATCCTGCTGTTGCTCGGCAGCTTTCCGTTCGCGCTCGGAAGTGTCGTCTTGACGCTTCTGCCGGTGAAAGTATCGAGCTTGATGAAATTTGCGAACATTCTCACCTATCCGCTGTTCCTTTTAGCCGTCAAACAGCCAGATGTCTGGTTCGGTTATGCCAATCCGTTTTATGCCCTACTTCAACTGTCGCTCGCCGTCGTTCATGGTGTCACGCAAGTCGACGTCTCATTTAACCTGATTACGACAATTCTCTCTCTTGTCGGTTACGTCATCGTCGGCCTGTTCGCGATGAATCGCTTCAACCTCGTCTCATCCGTCACACGCTAGGAGGAAATGATGAACATTCAAAACTTGACCTACTTTTATCCGAAAGCAACACGTCCCGTGCTCGACGACGTCTCATTCACGCTTCATCCGAATAAACTGAACGTCTTGATTGGCCTGAACGGGGCCGGGAAGACGACGTTGTTTGACTGTATGACAAGGACGCTCCCAGTCGACCGGGCCTCGCTACAGCTCGTACCATCGTCTGACATGCTGTATTTAACGCAACAGATTTTGTATCACAACGAATTAACGGGAAAAGATCTCACGTACTTCATAGGACGACTTACAAAGCGGCCTGACTTCAAGCGACTAGCGACTTATGTCAACGGACTCACGACCGCCCGGGAACAAGAGCTGTTCGAGCATCTGTGGAAGATGAAGCTCGGCAAAATGTCGGTCGGAGAACGCAAATGGCTATTCGTGACATTGCTCTCCTCGGTCAAACGATCGCTCTACTTGTTCGACGAACCGACGAGCGGCGTCGATCCGGCGTCACGCATCAACATCATGCGCCATTTACAGCAACTCGTAAAAGACGGTCGTACGTGCCTCATCTCGACGCATCAACTGCATGACTTATCCCAGCTGGAGTCCCATGTCATCTTCCTCCATGAAGGTCGTGTCCTGTATGAAGGAGATTTCCAAGACTGGTTGCGCGCGTCCGGGACGACCGACCCCGACGAGGCGTTCGTAAAGATGGTCGAAGGCATTCAAGATGATGTGGCGGTGACAACGTGAATGACTCGTTTTGGGAAAGACACCGCTTCAAGTTCTATAAAATCGGCATGCTCGCTTAATGGAGTCGACTTCTAACTTATTAAAATTCCCTTTGGAGAAGCAGATGAATTCACCAATCTGTATTCATCCATAGGATTTTTATCGTAACGAGATATGACTCAATTGTCTGTGATGCAACTTATGTGGATATTTCTGTAAAGTGTTCATCTTGTGTTGATGACCAGGGAGGTAGTTGCTACACTGATTTCAAATATATGGATTGGTATAGAGGAAGGCGGTTCGTGCATGAAAATCAAGCTCGATATTAGTACCGAGCGCTATGACGAGATTAAGTCTATGCTCGAGGAAAGAGGAATTGAAATAGATGATACAGCCGACCTAGTACTGAGTACATCCACTCCTTTTGTTCAGCATTTGACCGTGAAAGAAAAGGACACGAATGAACGGATTGTATTGCCAGTCGCGGATATTATTTGTATCGAATCGTTTGGCCGTACTGTGGAAATTCAAACGCAAGAATCAGTTTATCTCGCCACTGATCGATTATACCGGCTCGTTAGTTTGCTTGATCCGACGTCTTTTTTACGGATAAGTAACTCTGTTGTGATTGCAACAAATCAAATCAAATCAAATCAAACAAATCAAACCCACTCTTTCTTCAAAATTTATCCTTACCCTAACGAACGGAAAACGCGTTGATGTGACAAGGAGCTATTACTATATCTTTAAAGATCATTTTCATATCTGAAGGAGACGAATCCATGAGTATCCCCATTTACATCATCGCAACATGTATAGTTCTATTCATCTTTATTGTGACTGTCACGCTTTATTTTCAGGCTTACAAGCGACATATCAATCAAGCGCTACACGGAAACTCAAGAACACATTCCCCGATGGTCCCACCTTACAAAATCACTGTCATCCTGTCGATCGTTCTTTTATTAATTAGTGTATTGATTAGTTATTTTGCGGGATACACCAATGCGTACAAAGCATATGAGGAAGATACGTGGATCCTCGCTCCGTCTGATATTCAGACATTTCACGCCGAAATTCAAGGAATCGAAGAAAATCGGATAACGATTAAAGGTAATTCATTTAACGATGAAACGAATCAAACGCTTATGGAATATGAAATTTTTGATGAACAAGTATCCATTTACAAGCAAGATCAAATCATTTCTCTATCAGACTTATCAAAGGGTGATTTGATTTTAATCACCTTGTTAACTAACCGTTCGGGTACAGATGTGTTTAAAATCCAATTATTAGAGGATAAGTAAAATCATTGTTACCAATGGAATACGAAAAAGATGAATCCTGTACAGTACAGGATTCATCTACTTGAAGTAGCATAAATTTTTTAAATGTCCTTACATAGGGTACATATTAATCGTCTTTTGGCTTTACCATGATTTTGAAGAAATTAGACGTCACAAAATTGCTGTATAACATCTGATCCGTTCAAAATAAATTAAAACAGAGTTTTAGAAGCGGTGCTCGAAGCTTGCGTGGGTACGAGACACTTCAAGTTTTATACTTACTCTTGCACCTCATGACCTTATAACTGCTACCATACGCCCGAGAAAAAACATTAGTCCCCCATGTCTGTCATCATTTAAGAAGCGCTTCATATTTGTAGCCCTCTAAAATGTCATGGTCTTCTTTGAACGTCCATTCTGGAATCGAAAGATGTGGATGTGACGCCAAATAGTGATTGAGCATATCCCTCCCGAGCATGTAGTTGCTCCATCGCGGAATTTCTTTTTGATTGTTTCCGACTACGAAATCGCTAAATGTTGTTTCGTAGTGATTCACTAGACTGGCTATATGTCTCGCGGTCGCATCATCCATCGGTACGTTCCACGGAGGCGATACGTCTTTGACAATGCGATCGGCAAATGCATCCGCCTTCCCTTCCACGATGACCGACTTCAGGACCGAACTAATATTAAAGCCCGGTTGGTCATAAAGGATCAGATGATGGTACTCATGAGCCGTCGAATAAGCCAGGATTTCTTTGTCGAAGTCTGCATCGAGATACAACACGAAGACGTCTTTATAAGCTGCGCCGCCTACGCCGGCCATCGATTCACTCACAGAGGAGAATTCAGGGTTGAACGGTGCAAGGAACACCGTACTTTTCTTTTTCGGGAGTACTTGACTTGAGTCCGAGTAAGTCGTTCTAATGATTTCTGTAATTTCATCATGTCGCTGAATCAATATCTCAATTTGCTTCAACAGTTGTTGCTCGTAAGAAGTTGAGGTCAGCAAGAAGTTTCCTTTCAAATCGGCTGTAGAAAACTTCTCGTCTTCTCCGATTTCTTCTATGTAATCCAGAACAAATTTCTTAAATAATCGCTTGTTTTCTTCCATATCTTCGGTCTCAAGCGATGCGTTCAAATATTGTTGATATTGTGTATAGAGTGGCACAATCTTCAATTCGTTCGCTTCGTTGATTTCTACAGTTTCGATTGGGACGTCCACTTCTTTTCGCTTCGACTCTACCGCTTGCTCTTCATCAGTACATGCTACTAACAGAAATAGGGGGATGCAGCATAGAAAAACGACTAATCTTTTCAGTTGAACGACCTCCATTCTATGCTGTGATGATTCAGATTCGAATCTTAATTTGTGAAATTACACCATACGATAAATTGAATACCTCACGTTAGCCAAAAAAGCTCAAGCGACGAGATAAACTGTACCGTTATGACTTTTTAATTATATTCAGCTCTGCTCGTTCATTTTTCCAATTATGAACTTTAGCACGAAAATGACTCCACCTAACACGACAGCAAAGGTACCAAGTGACCAGAGCATGTCAAACACTCGCATATCCATCCTATTCATCCTCTCCATTTAAAGGTTATTTAGATTCAAAATCTCGTTCACATCGTAGGTGTACATCGAATCGACTTCAAACACGTCGGTCCCTTCCATTCCTCGAGTGAAAAGTATTTCATCGTCTTCTCCGACCCAAACGTTCACCATCGCTTCCATCGTCGATTCAGACAGATTGTTCACGGTGATGACGTAGTCTGGTATGCCCATGACTTCCGCTTCAGACAGGGCACTCGTTTCAATCAGTTCCAGGAATCGTGCAATCTCCGCTTCGTCTGTGAACGGTTCACCCGAAAAGACGGACATACTCTCACCTACATACGTCTCAACGATGAGTTCATGATTATCTTCGCTACGTGTATTTAAAAATAAAAGTCCGACAATTAAAAAGAAGACTAGTCTTCGTCTCATCCATCCGCACGTCCCTTTGGTTTACTTGAACCGATTTTTAGACGCATCCCGATGCGCCGTCCGAAGCTCATGGTTCGTCACATGTTCTGGATCAATCAGCTCGAGCTTCCGGTTCACCCAGACCGACAAGAAAATGAATGGGATGAAGAGTGCGAGCAACATGATTGCGAAGACGACAAGCGAGCCTTCAATCGACCAAGCGATGGCGATGAAGATACCAAGCAAGATCACATTGGCGAGCACGATGCCGAACTCGATACGGACGAACTTTTGATAGCGCGCCTCGTCGTTAAACGTGAGCAGTAAGTTCATCCGGTGCCAAGCCCGATATAAACTTGGTAGCTGGGTCGCCATGATGATCACGGCGAACGTCGCCACTTTGATTTCTTGCGTGAAGATGAAGTAAAAGGCGATTCCTAAAATCGCGAACGTGAGCAAAAGCGCCGTCCGGTTCACGTTTCGGTCGTTCTCGACCATTTGTTTCAATCGTTCCTGCTTTTCAATCATAATTTTTCCCCCATTACGATGTCTTTCGTGTGCGGCGCTCGATTTGCGCTTTACTGAGTTCGGTCCCTGTCACATGCTCTGGGTCAATCGTTTTCAACTCACGGTCGATCCGGAAACCGAGCGTCATGAACGTGATGAGTCCGACAACGATGACGATGATAAATGTAAGCAATGTGATCCATCCGAGCATTGAACTCGTGATCAACATCAGGAGAAACACGAGATTCCCGACGGCCAAACCAAACTCGGACCGTACTTTCTGTTGATAACGGGCATCGTCGTTGAACGTGAGCAACAACTTCATGCGGTGCCAGCCTTTATAGAGCATCGGGAATTGTCCGACCAAGATGATTGGCAACAAGAGCAAAACCTCTGTCGTCATAAAATAAATGATGAACAGTGCGATGAACCCCATCGTCGGGTAAAGCGTCTGCTTTTGTCGCTTCTGGTCGTTCTCAAGCATCTGTTCAAGTCTTACGTCATGGTCAACCATCAAATCCTCCTAATAAAATATCATTTCCTTCTTTTACGAATCGATAGTGCAAAAGGTTTCATTCGACTTTAATATCGTTATCAAGAATGTACATCGTTTCGTCGTAGCGTTGTTTACTATAGTCGTCGTCTTGCCTGTGGAGCGTCTCAAAAAATGCTTCGAACAGTTGTTGATTTAAAGGCTTCCGTCGAATGATGACTTCTTGAATGACGCTTGTCGCCGTATCTCGTAACAGCTCGTGATCCATCCATGTCAACAGTTCACGAACGAGCTCATCCACTCCGAGCGAGTCCAATCCATTGAACCAAATTACCGCACCGTGCAATTTTTCTTTCGGTTCCTCGCTGTAAAGCAGACGTCGTGCATCGTCTAAGAGTGACTGCCTCTGCTTCACTTCAGCGACCGGTTCTGGAATCATTTCTGCATACACTCCCATGTCGACCGTCGTGAGCGCTTCGCTAAATTGACTGAACGAGTCGAACAAGACATCAATCTCTTCCGTATCCGTATCGATATAGGCAATCTTTGGCGTTGCTCCTTCACGGTAATCGAACACGAGGAAGAAATGTCCATCGCCTGCGAAGGCGATTATCTGGTCATCCTCGACACCCCATTCCGTCAACAAGGCTCTCGATTCGATTAACCCTTTGTGACGCCCAACCCCAGAAATTGAATCGACGAGGGCGATGTCATCTTGTCCATTCCATACAATCGGCAAATCGCGCTGTTCGACATATCCCCCGTTTTGGATACGAATCGCCTGGAGATAATCGTCCGGCAGTTTCACCCCGAGGCGCCCTTCCACTTCAATCAATACGTCGTCCGTTAATACGGGCAACCGGTTCGGGTCGTCCGGTATATCGTTCCAAATGATCATTGTTCTCCTGCTTTCTTCATTCGTCTGTATTGGCGAATGTCTTGATTCGTCACATGCTCTGGGTCAATCTTTTTGAGTCGCTCATTCACCCACCATTCAAAATATAGGAATGGTAAAACGATTAGCGTACCAAGCAATGAATACGTTACGTTTTGAAAGTTTTGAATGACTGTGCCCCAAACAAATATAGCGAGCCCGATTACCGTCATGAAGATGAATAAAAAGTTGATTCGAACATATCGGCGATACAGCTTATCCGAACTAAAGCGGAGCAATAGCTTCATCCGCAACCAGCCCCATAAGACCAGTGCTGCGTAAATGATTACAAAGGCCGCGAACACTTGAACGTTCGTCAACGTATACCGACTATGAAGATAGAATGAGCTTAAGATGATGACGGCGACTAGCAGACCAAACAAACGAATCGATACTTGTTCAAACCGCATCAATTGAAGCAAGCGATTTGTATGCGCAACCATCACTTCTCGTCCCATTTCCGTTTCATCTGCTCCCGCTTCGTCAACCCGAACAGACTGTCGACGACGTGCTCGTCATCGATGCGTAGCAATCGTTTGTCGATCAACGTCGCAGCCAATAAATGGACGACCAATATGCTGACAGCCACGCTGCTGAGCGTCGATAGTTCAAAGAAGTTTAATTCATGTCCTATCATTAAACCGAACATGCCCCATAACATTGCAATGTCCCCAATCCCTTTTACTCGAATCAATCCTTGATACGCACGATTGTCATTGAACGACAGCTGCGTGCGCGTCTTTCTCCAGGACATATAGCTAAACGGCACCGCAATAGTCGTGACAAACAGAAACATCGCACTATGAGTTAGCGAAAAATTCCCATAAAACCATAGTCCTGCGGCTAAACCAATCAGACCGATTCGAAGCGCCGTGCCCATGCTAGACTGCTTTTCAGCCAATCCATATAGTTCTTCAGTCCGTTCTTTCCGTGTAATCATCCAATCTCCCCCTTTGAAACCAAATCCATCCATGACGCGTATATACAACTAGCATACCAATTATTAGGAGGGATTTCGATGGATATCCTCATTTTAGCCGTCTTGCTCGGCATCGTCGGCTTTATTGTGACTCGTTCCTATACTTTATATCCGTCATCGTTCGAGGAACGCTCACTCATTCAACCGAACGCCTCGCACACGACAAAATGCCCGCATTGCCAAACCGTCGTGAGACGGCAGGAACACGGGCAAACTTGTACGAACTGTCGTAAATCATTCTGAAGATCAACCTACTTGTTTTACCTGCTGGCGCGCGGTTATTTTCTTCCCACTCAACTGGAACAACAGCACCCCGCCGACGATCAATACGATGCCAAGCGCCGTCTTCCACGTGAACGGGATCGCCTCAAGTCCGAACCAGCCGAGCGTATCCCACAGCAAAGCGAACAAGATTTGCGACACCATCACGATCGAGATGGCGTAACTCGGACCGAGCTGCTGGACGCTTTGCGTCACGCTCATGACGACACCGACACCGATGATGCCGCTGAACCAGTACCACGTCTCCATGTCACGTAAATCAAACAAACCGCCGCCTTCACTGATCAATCCGATGAAGAGCGAGGCGAGAAAACCAAGTGCGAGGACGAGCGTCGTCGTCGCCCAAGCCCCGACCCGTTGTTTCACGTTGGCGTTGAACGTATTTTGTACACAGACGAGCATGCCGCCCATGACCGCGAGCATCATTCCAAGTGCCATTGTCGTTCCCCCTCACTCATAAATACTCTCCCCTGCGGCAGCGATTAACCCGGCGCGATCGATGATTGCGATTGACCGACGATCCCGTTCGATCAATCCTTGTTCGACGAAGCGTTTGAGCGTCCGATTGACATGGCGATAACTCGTCCCGATCAAGTCAGCGATATCGGTCAACTCATCGACCGTCGACCCGAGCGCACGCTCGTCCGGCGTCATCGACAGCAAGTAGCTCGCGAGACGGACGTCGACCGGGTAAAACAAGTTGAAACTCATCGATTGCGATTTCAACTCGAACTTTCTCGTGATCTCTTCTAACAGATAATGGAGCCATGCCACATCGTCCGCCGCGTGCCGGGCCAAATCGTCGAACCGGATGACGAGCATCTCGACCGACGTGACCGCCTCAACCGTATTTAAGTACGGAGTCCGACGCACGTATTCGATGTCACCGATCAAATCGAACGGACGTTTGAACGACAGTACGAGGCGTTTACCCGTTGCCGACGTATGCGCTACGCGAATCTTGCCTTTGACGAGAAAATGGAGGTGGTGCGCGTCGTCACCTTGGGCGCAAATCGTCGCGCCCGGCTCGTAACGGACGAGCGTGAAGTGTTCGTGTGTCGCTTTTGGCAAGACTTGTAACTCTTGTTGCGTCAAATACTGTTCTAGCATCCGGTCCCCTCCTACCATTTCAACAAGATTATGCCGGCGACCATCATGGCGACACCGAGCAATTGTGACACGTTCAACTCACGCCGCACCATCCCGAACCAGCCGCGCCAATCGATGACGAGCGCGAGGGCGAGCTGCGCAATCAGAAACAAGGAGATTGTCAACGTGACGCCGAGCTGATGGACGGCCGTCATGTTGCTGAACAAGATGAGGGCGGCGAACGCGCCACCCGACAAATAGAGCGGGTGCACGTGTCGCATCTGTTTATACGTCCGGTCACGCACAGCCAGCATGACGAGAAGCGCCACAATGAAGCCGGTCATCTGCGTCAATGTCGCGGCCTGCCACGTGCCGATCTGAGAACTGATTCGTGCGTTGGCGACGCTTTGCAACGTTAAAAAGAAACCGCCGCTGATGGCGAACAAGACTCCGCGCATCGTATCCCCTCCTTATATGTTATGACAAGCGGATCATCATGATGCCGAGCACCATGACGAGCAAACTGACGAGTTGAATCCCGGTCACCGGATTTTTGGCTGCACCGAACCAACCGAACCGGTCGACCAGCAAACTTCCGCATAGTAAACCGACAATGACGATGACGACGGCGATGCCGGTCCCGACCATCGGGACAATCAAGACGTTCCCGCCGATGAAGAGCGCGCCGATGATCCCGCCAAGCCAAATCCACCACGGTTGTCCCGATAGCCCGCGCCATTCGACGCTCGGACGGAGGATGAGTAAGATGAGGAGAAGTGCGACGATTCCGACGACGAACGAGACGAGCGCGCCTTTTAGCGCAGACTCGAGCACAGTCCCTAAATAGCCGTTGATGGCGGTCTGCATCGCACTCATCATCCCGGTCCCGATTCCGAGTAAACGCCAGACGTTCAAGTTACCGGTCTCCACCCGGTTCGCGATGACAAATTTTCCGCGGCGTCGATTGATCCAGTCTGTGAGTGCGACCGTCCCGACGACCCCTAGCAAAACAAGCAAGGCCCCAAACACGCGCCACGGTGTAAGGACGCTCACGGTCGAATTGAACCAACCGAAGTGATCGATTAACAGCCCCATCACGATCTGTCCAAAGATTGGCATGATGACCGTCTGGACGCTGCCGAGCCGTGGGAACAAGAGGATGTTCCCCGTTAAAAAAATAACCCCTAACAAACCGCCCGACCACATCCAGATCGGCTGTTGCTGAAAGATTGACGAGTCGAACCCGAATCCTTGTCCAGAGACAAGAAGGATGAGCGATAAAAAGGTCGTCCCGACCGCGAATGATAGGAACGAAGCGACAAACGGTGACCCGACGATCGAACGCAGACGCGAGTTCACGCTCGTCTGTATCGGTAGTAAGATGCCGATCACGAGTCCAATAATAATGGCTAACATATTTCGTTTCCTCGATTCTATGATGTAGTGCAAGTGATTATCTCAATGTACATCTCACTCATATAAAGTATAAAGGACCGATGTCCTGAATCATAAAAAGACGAGTCCCGTTTGATTAGGAACTCGTCTTATGTTCGGTATTTCGTTGTTCTTTCGCTTTGCTCAAAACTTTCGCGGTGACATGGTCGTCATCGAACATCAAGATGAATCTATCGAGCCAGCGTGGGGTGAGGATACTGAAAACAATCAAACTGACAATGAGTGCCAGCAGAACTTGAATCGAAACAACACCTGCATGATAGAAAGCGAACAGGCTCAAAATCGCGACGAATCCGATCCATTCGAACACGAAGCCCATGTAGACCCAGCGTGTGTAGCGACGGCTTTCGTTGAACGTGAGCAAGAGCTTCGTCTTACGCCACTCCAGACATAAATACGGGAAATAGGAGATGGCCAAGACAAACGGGAGCCACGTCGGTGCCATATAGCCGACGACGACCGTGGCGATGAGCCCGGCAATCCAAATCCACCACCGTACAAACCAATGGGTATCGTCTTGTACGAGTAGCTGATTAATGCGTTCTTGTTTTGTCAGCATATGTACTCCTCTCATAAGATCGGTAGCCTTTTGTGATTTCATCTCGTGTCGGTTGATCCGGGTCTGCCTGTTTAAACTGCTTATGTATCGTGTAATGGCTCCAGCCCAAGATCACGAAACAGACACCATAGAGCACCCATCCGAACGTTGGAATGTGTATCCGACTGAGGAGAATCGTCCCCGTGACCAACACAATCCAGAGACTATACATCTGATACAAACGTTTCGTGAGCACCCTTCCTCGTCCGTTCGTAAAAGCCATCAACACCTCACCTTCACGAAGCATGAAACGAACGAGTCCGATGGCGGCAAAGATAGAACCGATGCCCCACATCCACCAGATATCGTCAAAGCCTAACGTGAAAGAGTTAAAAAAGATGAGGGCGACCGTCAGCCAAAAAATGATTTTTTGATGTGGTTCTCGATAAGCTCCGATTGCTTGAATTCGTTCTTGTTTCGTCATACCATTTCAGTCCTTTTCTAATTCATTGATTCCGTCAAGCCGACGCTTCAGCTGCTCACGACTGGCTTTTGCTAGCATACTGGAAGTAACATGTTCCGGGTCAAGTTGCAGCAGTTTCCGATCAATCCAAAATGGCAACAAGATGGCGGGTAACCCGCCAATCACCATCGCCCACACAAATCCATCACGATTCATGTGGCCCGTCAAAAACGAGGCTATAACACCGAACAATAAGAAGAAGGTGAAGCATAGTAAGAAAAAGTTCGATTTGATGAGACGACGATACGCCCAGTCGTCATTGAATTTCAGGTAGACAATCGTCTTCTTCCATTCGAAAAACAACGTCGGCACGAGGCCAACAGCCGCAATCATGACGGAGTAAGTCGTGTGCATCATAAAGTAGAACGCACCCAAGAAAAGGAGTATACTGCTCCCGATCATAAAGCTTCGATACGTTTTGTCGACTTGTAACAGCGCTTGGAATCGAGTTTCCCGGTCCATCAGTCTCCTCCTTAATCCCTGACATTATCGAGTCGAATCTCCCGAAACCTCGGATGCTCCGGGTCGATGTCCGTCAATCGCTCGTCTTGTTTTCGAATCAACCGGTATCCTCCATACAACACACCGATTGTCAGCACCACTATCCACGCATACATCCAACCGAGTTTAATTGTCAGTGCAAACGATAAAATGAATAAGACAAATAGCGCAAACATAGATCCGTTCCGACGGGCGATGATGGTTTTGGCATCCTCTTGCTCAGTCAATTCAACCTCGACCCGATTCGCCTTGAAAAAGATTCCGCCAAGCAGTAACAAGCAGACGAGTATGCCGGCCACGTACCATCCGTTCCATGAATCCGATTCAATCAAACCTACGAGGCAAAACACCATTGGAAATGTGAGCAGACTTTGAATAACGGCCGTCTTCACATTCGTTTTATAAATCAGATTGATGCGTTGTTGTTTTGTCATCGAATCACTCCTTAAAAGCTTTCCCGTTTTACGTCGCGACGCATCGGTTGCTCGGGATCAATTAGTTTTACTTTCTCATCAAGCAGGCGTTCGACAATCACCAGCGCTAACGCTGTAAGGGAGAAGATGAAAAACGGGACCCAACTGATTGTTTCTAACTTCAAAAGCAATGGGAAAAACAAACAGATGAAGACAACCATCATGTAGTCGAACACGTATTGAATGTGGATGACCCGCTTCGCTCGAATATGGTCTGTGAAACTGCTCATGAATCGACTTTCCCGCCCAATCATCACTCCGTACGCTAACAGCGACACCACCATCAAACTTCCGTAAACGATCGATCGTGTCTCAGTTTGTAGAAAGAAGAAGAGCAATATCCCAATCGGAATCGCAAAACCGAGCCTGACGAGAAGCCATTTCCGGTTTGCTTTTATCATTTTTTTCAAGCGTTCATGTTTGTTCATCAGAGACTCCTTTAGTTGTTATCGTTCATGTCACGTGGCACATGTTGCACGTTCACTAGCATTCTCATTTACAGCTATTCAAGCTCTCCAACTAAATCGTGTGCGTTGAATTTCTCGACGGGTCGGTTGCTCAGCATCTATCCATTCTATCTGTTGATCAAGTTTGAATTGAGTAAACAAAATTAAGATGGCGCTACCCATAAACAAAATGAATGGACTAAGTGTCAACATACTAAATCGCATCATAAGTGGAAAAATCACAGCCATCATGATGACAAACAAATAGTCGAGTTTATATTGAATACCCACTACCTTTTTAGCTTGCTCGTTCGGTGTAAGGCTTTTGACAAAGCTTGATTCTCGTGAGAATAAAACATTTGCTGTAATCGTCAGTGCTAGGAGCATCCCTCCCATTAGCCAGGGATCCGCCTCTGTCTGTAAAAAATAAAATACAAGTACACCAGTGGGAAGCGCAAAGAGAAGTCGTAACACTAACCATTGGGGATTCATCGTTTTTACTTTGCGTAATCGTTCTTGTTTACTCATCTCGTTCACCTCTTCTGTAATTATACGTTTCTCCGCCGAAGAAAGTTCCGTTTTTTTACATTTTTCTTCCCAATCCGTATTTCTTGACCAGATTCAAATCTCGATTTATAGTTTAGTTAACTTAACTTTATTTAAAAATGAGGTCTCCTTATGAACTTGCTACACAATTCCCGTTTCATTTTCACTTGGCTGTCCGGCATGACGCTGACGCTCGGATTTTCCATCTTCTTTTTGAGCATGTCGTGGCTCACAATCGATGTGTTGAAACAGCCGGCTCTGCTCGGAATCATCATGACGGCCGTCTCGTTGCCACGCGTAATTATGATGGTGTTCGGCGGTGTCTTTGCCGACCGCTATCAAAAGAGTCGTCTCTTATTTTTGACGAACCTCGGGCAAGGTGTCTTAATGCTCGTCGTCGTCGCGCTGCACTTGGCCGACGCTTATTCCGTGATCGTCTTAATCCTTATCTCGATCGCGTTCGGGATATTGGACGGCATGTCGTATCCGGCGCTATCTTCACTCATCCCGTCTCTAGTCAAAAAACACGAGCTTCAACGCGCCAACTCGTTATTCCAAGGGTCGCTCGAGCTCATGTTCGTGATCGGTCCATTTTTAGCCGGTCTTCTGTTGACGTGGGGCGGCTTCGGTCTTAGCTTTAGTACAGCGGCTTCGCTCATCTTTATCTCTGCTTTCTTGATGATGCCGCGGCTGATTCGAGACCATATTCCAGCGGCACAAACGATGTCGCTCAAGCACGTCGTCTTTGATTTGAAAGAAGGAATCCGCTACGTCTCAAAGACACCAATCTTGCGAAGCGGTACGTTCTCGATTGCGATCGTCAACTTGTTCATCATGGGACCGCTCATCATGAGCATCCCGATCCTCGTCGGCGAACGAGGTGGAACGGCGTTTGATTTGAGTCTGATTGAAGGTGGACTCGCCGTCGGGACGTTCGTCGCAAGCTTCCTCGTCCTGTTGTTGCGGTCGGTCCACCGCGGCCGCTTCGTTTTCCGCGCCTTGTTTTTGACGATTGTCGCATTTCTCTTCTACACGCAAGCCGAGTCCATCCCGATGCTCGCTTTCGCGGCGGCCATGAGCGGCTTCATGCTGATGCTCGTCTATTTACCGGCCGTCACGCTCATGCAAGAGCATAGCGACCAAGATAAGATCGGTCGCGTCATGAGCATCATGGCACTCGCCGCGTCCGGCCTAGAGCCAATCGCGTTCGCCGTTCTATCAATCCTTGTCGCGTTGTCCGTTCCGATTCAAACACTCCTCATCACGTTTGGTATAATCGGATTAGTATTGAGTATCGTGTTATACGTGCGGAGCCAGACTTTCCGTAACACGCGATGAAAGGAGAACGCCCATTGAACGACACACGCAAACAACAAGTCATCGAGATGTATCGTCAAGTCGACGAGCTCGACTTGTTGTTCACCAAATACTTTACCGACTTGAACGAGTTTGAACTCAGTTACCAGCAAGAACAGATGTTGCTGCTCTTCAAACGAAAAGACACATGGACGACGACCGAAATCGCGACGAAGATGAACATCTCAAAAAGTGCGGTCAGCCAAGTACTCAAGGTGCTCGAGCAACGTGAGTTCGTCCAGAAAGAGAAAAACCCGGACAATTTGCGTGAGAGCTTCATCCGGCTCGGTCCGGTCGGCCTCGACTACTCGAAACAAGTCGACCGGATCGAAGAACAGCTCGCCGAAGAGATGTTCTCTGTGCTAGAGGATGACGAGATGAAGATGATCAATCGCGCGCTCGCGTTGATGATTCAGAAGTTCAAATAAAAAATGCGTATCGTCCCGACTTGGGAGGATACGCATTTTTGGTTAGAATTGCTCGACGACCCGGATGGCAGAACGGAGCGCCCCTTCGATGTGACCGCCGAACATGGAATCCGTCTCGGTCCCGGCGAGTGAGAGACGTCCTGCCCAAGCGGTGTCGAACGTAATCGGTCCATAGACAGGGAAGTCGGTCAACGGTTGGGCATCTCGTGGACTTGCCGTATCGCGGTCACTTGACCAATCCACGTACAAGACGTCACGCGGCTGACGCGCCTCTTCTCCGAACAGTCGGACGAATTGCTCGACGACGAGACGATTGAGCTCGTCCCGGTCTAGTGTGGAACGCTCAAAAGGTGACAACCGGAAGAAACCGAACAGTGCCCCGTACCCTCCTGGCGCTGACGCGTCATGAATCTCCTGTAACACCCCGGACCAACTCATACCGAGACCCGATAAGCCGGCGTCTCGCCAAAACGGTCGGTCATACACGGCGACCACTTTCGCTTGTCCAGCCATCCACGTCGGTGTAGCCGACAGCTTCGCCTTTGTCGCTTCAGACAGTTCCGGTTGAAACGAGATGCGTGAGACGAGCCGAGGTGGGATGGCTAACATGACGTGTTGGAACGTTTTTGCCCATCCTGCTTCGACCGTGACCGATACCCCGTCTTCTGTCTGGTGAATCGACGTGACGGTCGTCTCGAGTTCGATTGTCCCTTCTGGAAGTCTGGCAGCGAGCGCTGTGGTCAGTGTTGCCATGCCGCCTTCAAGTCGCATCGACAGAACGGTCTGCTCGGGCGGCAACGTGTGGCGCTCAATCACACCAGCTTGCCGCTCGAGCATCAAGTCACCGGTCGCATGTTGTGGGAATGCTCTCAGGCCGAGCTGGTCGACGAGTTGCGTGATCGTCTCCTCGGTGTCCGGCCAATACCATGTCGGACCGAGGTCGAAGCCGTTTTGGCTCAACACCCGTCCCCCGATGCGATCGCGCGCCTCGAACACGGTGACGTCATAGCCTTTTTCGATGAGGAGCGAGGCGGCGTACAGTCCGCTTACGCCCGCCCCGATGATAGCGATAGATCGATTCATTGAAATACTCCTTCTTTATGTGTGGTGCTCCCATTATACTGAAAAAGATACTTCTACATGACTTGAGCGAACCGCTCGGGAAAGGGCGTTACGACGTGAAACGAATCTTCTATTACCTTTCATTTCCCTATATCTTGCTGATGCGAGGATTACATCGGTTCATCAAAACGGAAGCTACAATGTCTAATGCATTTATGCTGTTCTTTGTTCCTGTCCACATCCTCATAATCGGATATAGCCTTCCAGTTTCGCTATTACTAGAGATTGTGAGTGTGCTTTATCTTTCGGCAGGACTCTTTACCCCAATGTTTTACTTCGAATCGGATGTCAGACGCAGAAGGACAAAACCATGCTACATCCCACGCAATGAGTGGTGACGTTCAAGAAAAAAATCAATACGTCTTCTAAAAGACTAATCTAAATCATCTGAGCAGACCGCTCAGGAAAGGACGGTTCAAGTGCAGCGTTTGTTTTATTATCTCTATTTCCCGTTCATCTGGTTGATGCGTATATTATATCGGTTCATCAAAACAGAATCGATGATGACGTTTGCGTTATTTGTCATCTTTGCCCCGTTGATGATTTCAATATTAGGTGATTTTATTCAACTACCACTCTACTTGAAGACGTTTGCTACATGCTATATCTCGTTAGCCATGTATACACCGTTTCATTATTTTGATTCTGACGTCAGACGGCGACGCACCAAGCCTGGATACGTTCCACTTAATGAACGGTAACGTCTATTTACCAACATGCCCAATACCGTCAAGACGCTCCTTTATCCGTTCCTCGTAGGCATTCGCCTGTTTTCTAGATTTTGAAGAGGTAAAATTTTCATTTATATACTTGTCTATCTATTTATGTCTCTATTGCCCCAATTACATTTATAGTGTAATATTACACTCGTACGAAAGTTGAGGTGTTTGAATGAACCAGGAAGAACTGATTGATATTGTGTCGCAAAGAATAAGGTTAATCCGCTTAGAGAAAGAGTTTTCACAAGAAGAAATGTCTAAAATTTTGGGTATTTCAAAAAAAACATTGATTCAAATTGAAAAAGGAAGAGCGGTAGCCAGTTGGAACGTTGTTGTCACATGTGTAGCCTTCTTTGAACAAAGTGAAATCTTACAAAATGGTCTAGGGGAAGATAGCTTGGAAGTTGTAAGGCTAGTTACATTTAATCATATCGAGGAACCTGTCATGAAGACATTGGGTGGGAAGATTTGGTGGAAAGAAGTAGAAAGACGAAAAGAGTTTAGACTCCAACAAAATGTTGTGACCCAACATTTTCGAATTATTGATGATTCAAATTACCGGTGGTTCAGTTCCTTTGAGTTGGAGGAAGCCATGCTTCATCTGAAATATTTAGAAAAAAAGTGAAACGTCATTGGTGTTTCTGAACAATCCACTTAACGTTGTGTTGTTTGTTGACGTTTTATAACAAAGCAAAATCTTATTAGAACCATCTAGAAAACGAGCTAAATCTAGATTACATACAAATGAGAGCTCAGAAAGGAACTATTTATGAAAATTATTAAAACATTTAGTTTTTGGTTTGTCCTTGTCTCTCTGATTGTCTCCTACCTAAACTTTACTAACCAAGATGATAAAGGCCTCTTGTTCTTTTTTTTCGGATTAGATCCAATTCTATATCACATGGTCTATAGTGAAACATTTCGGAGCTTTATAATGGATGAATCGACTCTTGAAATTTTGTGGACGGGTTATATCCTCCGAGTTGCAGTCGGATTGTTATATGGTCTGACTCTAGACTTTTTAGTGTATCAAGTAAAAAATAAGCTGATAAGTAATAAAAGAGCAAATTAAATGGGGAAATTTTACGGAATTTTGGTTACTAGTCTTTTGACGGCAACGATCTTATGTATTTTTGGACAAGGGATTGCCTACTTTTTAAGCGAGCACGTTGTTGGGATTCATCCGATTTATTATTTAACGGGATTGACCATTTTGGGATGGCTATTATATTTGGTAAGCGTCTTTTTAATACCTCGATTATTTAAGCACCAAAACTCGACTTATACATACTTTCGGGAACTTATCATGGCGTTGTTCATAATAGCACCCATTGCTGTTATCTGGTCGATTTTTGTGGTGGCCATGTGGTGGGGGTAGATTTTACTTTATATAATTGTGTGTTTAAATACTCGCGATGACATATGCTGGTTTTGGATTACTTTGGTAAGGAGGAAACAGAATGGATATCTTACTTATGTCACTTTTTAGTTTATTTTCGATGCTTGTCCCACCCGCGTTAATCATCACCGTCATCGTGTTGATCTTTCGATTCATGGGTCGCTATGAGAAGCGAGCAGACGCGCGACTCGAGCTTGAACGTCAAGCTGCAGCTCATCAGCAACAACAATTCGACGTCTTAGTGGAGCGCCTCGAGCGAATCGAAGAAAAAATAGAGGTGCGTCCTTAATGTCGACATCATTCACAATTTGGACGAAACGTCTCGTCGTCACAGCCATCATCGTCGGTGTGGTGCTATTTTCGACGATTGCCTGCCAACGCGTATTTAACATGTCGGAGATCAATCTGCTGGTCGACAAAGCGGACGAACAACATCTAAGCTATGAATTGATTATTCATAATCCGTTCACCAATGCTTACAGTTTCGATATCATCGATGATTAAATCGAAAGGAGTGTTTGAATGGATTGGACCACTATCATGTTGACTGCCTCGTTGCTTTTGAACGCCTTCTTGCTCAATATCATTGCTGAGCAAGCAAAAGATGTACGTGCACTACGGCGAAAGCAAATTCAGAATGATCCTCTCCTACAAGACGATGCGTTGGTTGCAACGTTGAAAGAAAAAATAGACACGGATGGCATCATTCCGGCAATCAAGTATTTGCGCGAGACATACAACATGACACTCGTTGAAGCAAAACAACTAGTCGACTGGGTAAACGAAAAGGAGTAGCGCGCGCTACTCCTTTTTGACTGCCTTCATTTAGTATAGAAACCGACTTTACCGCATTCATATACTTTATGAGTGACATGCTCAGGGTCGATGTTAGCGAGCTTTTGATCAATTTTAGAAGAAGCCATCCACGCAAATAAGTTGAATGCCACCACGAGAATCAAAATATTCGCTTGTTCCGGACGTAACAGCAACATCACAATCAATATACAAAAAATCAAAATCACGACCATCCCGTTCCAATATTCATACCAGACGAGGCGCCGATAGTCGGGGGCATCGTTGAACGTGAGCAACGTCTTCGTCCGTGACCATATTTTGACGAACCCAATGGCTGGAATGAACAAGACGAACCAAATTAGTTCAGCGAGTCGACGCTCGCCGGTGAACCAAAATATAAGGCCGAGTAAGACGATGAACAATCCAAGAAGGAACGCTTGGCGAGTGGAACGTTTCCCTGCTTCGTATAAGTGATCAAACCGTTCGCGTTGGGTCATTCACTCTTTTCCCCTTTTCATCGCACAAGATTTCTAAATCGATATGTGCTATTCACTCAATCGGTTTAAACGATACCGGCGATGACAGATTGATGAGTGACGATGGTTGTCCGTACGCCATCGATTCATCGATGAACGTCTCGAGCGTGCGTACGTTCTCCGTCACAACTTTGACCAAGTAGCTGTACTGTCCGGCGAGACGATGACATTCCATCACGCTCGGTTGTTGCCGGCAAAACTCACGGAATGCCTCACACCGTGTCGTATCGTACAAAATGAAGGCCGTCACATGCTTTCCTAACTTTTCAGGATTAATCACGGCACGATACCCTGTGATGACCTCGCGTTCTTCGAGGCGCTTCAATCGTTCATTGGCAGCAGGTGTTGATAATCCAATCCGCTTCCCTAACTCCGTGACAGAAATCCGCGCGTTCTCCTGCATCAAGCTGACGATATGTCGATCGATTTCATCCATTTCCCGCCCCCCTTTCAAATTATAAGTTGTATCTCCAAACTTCCGTTCATTTTAAGGAATCACACGCATAACTCCGTTTATATTCTATGTAATCAAACCTTCCTCCCCGCTACACTTAAGATAACATTGAAGAGGGGGAAACAGACATGAAGCAAAATACAGTCGTACCATTATTGATTATCGACGTCCAACGAGCGTTCCGCGACCCGAGTTGGGGCAATCGGAACAATCCGATGTGTGAAGACAACATCGCACGACTCATCACGACTTGGGAGGAAACCGATCAGCCGATTATCTACATCCAACACGTCTCACAAGTGCCTGAATCGTTATTTTACTTTCAGAAGGACGGCCATTTGTTCCAAGACTTCATTCGTCCACGCGCACAGGACACCATCCTCACCAAGCAGGTCAACAGCGCCTTTATCGGCACGAATCTGGAAGAGCTTCTCGAAGCATATCAAGCGAAATCCATCATCGTCACTGGATTGATCACGAACCACTGTGTCGAGACGACTGCCCGTATGGCCGGCAATCTCGGTTTCGGACCGATTGTCGTATCCGACGCGACGGCGACGTTTGACCGTCGTTCAATAAGCGGCTCCTTGATTCGAGCGGACGTCATTCATGACGTCTCCCTCGCCAATTTGAACGAGGAGTTCGCGACCATCCAAACGACGGATGAGGTCATCGCGATGATTCAGACGAAAGCAGTACAGGCCTTGTAACGGGCCGTACTGCTTTTTTCATTTATGCCTTTTCCTGCGGAGCTGGATATTTCATCGCGTTTTTCTCGAGCTTCTCTTCAATCGCCTGGGACACATCAATTCCTGCCGCATGGGCAAACGTCAGCGCGTAAATGAGGATATCCGCGAGCTCTTCTTTCATTTCGACGTGTTTCGTCTCGAGCGCTTCTTCGCTCGACACCCATTGGAACAACTCCAACAGTTCGCTCGCCTCAAGCGACAACGATAACGCCAAGTCTTTCGGGTTATGGTGGAATGCCCAATCGCGCTCGTCACGGAATTCAATCACTTTATTCATCAATCGTTGTACTTCGTTCATTTATCCACGTCCTTGTTTTGTATTGTAAGAAAACTCAAAAATAAATCTTCATACCTGATTATTAGGGGTCTGTTGATTCAATCCTTATGGAAAAAGGTCATTTTGATCGCTTAACTTGATCCGGAAAAAAAGAAACGGAACAAATAAGAGGCTAATATACCCCAACGTAAACAACTTTTGTGTCTCATTAGAAATGTATTGTCGTTGACCACAGTTCGGACAGGCTTTTCCATCTTTTGAAAACCCAAGTGACAGCACTTCTTTAATTTTCCACTCGTAGTGACAATTCGTGCAACGTGGTACCATACTCCCCCTCCTTCTCTATCTTCTTTTACGAATAAACACCTGAGAAGTTCCGCATTGTCACAGTGACCGTATAAAATGCGAAGAGCATATCTGAATTCGGCTTTCGTTCATCGTTATGGTGTTTTTCTCAACCTCTCTCTTAAATCAACTCCATATAGAAACACGCTGGTAAAACAGTGAATAATGGCACGTATCGATGAAACCCCAATCCTTTGTCATGAACCTCATATTGAATTGCCCAACAGGCGAGAACAAACGACAAAATCAATCCAAGTAGCTTAATCACCGAGTAGACGCCCCCCATCATTCCACTGCCCATACATCTCGTTGGCTTTTGTCTTCTCGATAAACTTATCAAGCCGTTTCACATACAAATCGCGGTCTTGGCGAACACTTTGTATCGTATCGATGCGGATGCGGCGGTATAACTCAGGGAATCCCATGAAGTGTTCATACACTTGCATGTCCTCTTTCAAGCGTTCGATTATTTCTTCATCAATGACAAATGATTCGTTCCGCATATCAGGCAGAACACGCATTCCGCTCTCTGTCATCAACCCCAATCGTTGGAGCCTGCGGACACGTTCTTTGTTCAGTTCTGTCCAATTACTTTTCTTCCTTCTTGGCGAAAACCGTTGCGCTAATTTATCTTCCTCTGTTTTTTTAGCAATCCCATCAATCCACCCGAAACATAACGCTTCTTCCACGGCGTCTAAATATAATAGTCCATCGCTGCTCCCCTTCCGACTAAGGATGACCCAGCAAAACGATTGTTCGTCTTGATGTGCTTCAAGCCATTTTCGAAAGTCGTTCCGATGCTGAAATCGCAGGACTTGTTCAATTTCCATGTGTTTTCTCTCCCCTATCAACCTTTTCTTTATTATCTTATGTACGAAGACGGGAGGTAAACAAAAAGCAGCTCTTATGCATTCCTCTTCATCCTAGGACTGTCATGAGTTAGAATCGGGAATATTTACATACGGAGGTGAAAACAATGATTCGTTACTATAATACAGACGAGGAACGATTTATTGAGACAACGTTTGAAGACGAAATTCGCGGATACGACTCATTTCGTGCCATCACTTATGTTACTTCATTCGAGATTATCAACGATTTAATGGCGTCCTTTGAAAAGGTTCAAATCATTCATGGATTCCCAGGAACCTCTTTTCAACTTATCAACCACCTCCTCGATATTTTAAAACGTGTTGAAGATATTCGCTTACTAACACCAGAGACGTTCAATGCGCTATTTGATGAGCGTTTAGAAATATTTCTGGCTCACTCCATTCCAATTCATCATAAGACCTATATTTTAGAAAAAAACAATCATTATAAAATTTTATCCGGCAGTGCCAATTTAACAATTTCTGCGCTTCAAGGGAGAAACCATGAGATGCTCTTTATTTGGACGGGTCATACAAGTGATCCGTTTTATCAGCAGATGGATCAGATGTGGTCAGAAATCAAAAAAGACACGATTGATTACATCGATCCTTCTTCACTAGATTCAGTGTTAAACAATCCCGAAGAAGTAATCGAGTCGTTTATAACGGATGTCACAGTCCCGCAAACACTCGTCCAAGAAGCAAAACCAGAAATTGAAAAACATCACTCTCAAAAAGTAGATACCGTCTTTGAAGAAAAAGCAGCGCCATCCTTCTTACCGCTCGTTTTAACAAAAACAGGACGACGCAAAAAAACTAAAGTCGAAGAAATTCGAAAACAAGTTCATCTTGCAGTCGATGAACGATTATCAAGTTATGACGTATCGAAACAATCTCCGTGGCAATTCGATTTTGACGTGCATGATTTCATCATCGGTGAAGACTACTTGCAAGATTTAGTTCGAGACGAAGAACTCCCCTCCGCTGAAGGAATTATCGATATGATTGAAAGCTATGATCAAAATAAATTCAGTGATGAGCGTCATCAAGTTTTCACTGGAATCGTGTATTTGTTGACCTCTCCGCTCATTTGGAAAATCCGTGAAATCTACACGGAACATCATCTCCCAAAAGAAGATGTTCCTGTCGTGATGAATATTGTCGGTGATGGACAAACAGGAAAAACGACGCTCGTGCGTGAGTACTTTTCGACCCTATATGACTATCCTTCTCTCCCCACCTTTTCCATGTTAAAGAATGCCCCAAAAGGAAAGAAAACGAGTTCTCGGATTGCTAACGACTACATTGACGGCTATCTCCACTCTGACTGGGTTAACCCACTCATCATTGATGAAGTACCGAACAATTTTTTTACAACTACGAGCGGTGAAAACAATGTAAAGTCTTGGTCGAACGATCGTACAGGAATCTTTCCGATTTTAATCACCACTTTAAATATTTCAGGAGCACTCGCCAAACCCCAACTCCTTCGTCGCATCTTAATGATCCCAATCGATTCTAAATATCGCGAATCGAAAGACCAACCGTTTGACGTGTACCAACTTATGAACAACCTTGATCCACTGTTCCCGCTATTTTTTCTAGATATGTTGGCAAAACGTCTCGATCGAATTTCACTAGATGATATCGAGCGACTCAAGGCGGACTATTTGGCGCTATCAAAAGAAGTACTATTCACACTATCTCCTGAGCTGAAAACATATGCGACCGAAAATGGATTCCTTACAAATTACGATATCGTCAATCACAGAGGAAAGACACTATGGGCGATGACACTCATGTCGAAGGCTGATCACATCTGCATCAACCCAAAAAATGAAAATGAAGTTATTGTATACGAATCTGCATTTAAAACACATCACGATCGGACAGAGGCTAAGACGTTTTTACCTGGTGGTGTACTCGTGCAAAGTGGCGGGAACAGCTTAACGTTAAATAGCGAGTTACTTGAACAGTTCGTTGGATTCTCGATTCAAACGGTTTGGGACAATCAATCTGCCTCCCGAACCGGTAAACAAATCGCGGATGCGATGGCAAAGCAATTAACTCCGTTATTGGAAAACAAGAAAAAGCCTTCGCGATTGAAGGCTTGGTGGAAAAAATGATGATTCATCTTTGAATACGCTTCTTTTGAATATGTAACAATTTGTCTCTCAATGCTTGATTACTCGCATATAAATAGAGTCCTTGAACGCCTCGTTTCATCAAGATATTGATTGAGTTCAACACGATTTGTTCTTTCGCCAATTCGACGTTCTCGACTCCGTCAATCCCGGCGTATGCCCCCGTATCTTTATAAAGATTCGTGTCGATCACCAGGCAATCCTTCGTCTCATCGTATGTTACCGACGGACCTAAGACGACCCCGACATAGTTCAAATCAAAACCTTGGATTGTATAGATTGATCCAGCTTCGGCAATCGTCTCCGACTTCTCGGCCCACGTCGTTTTTCCGCCCGTCGTGTTCCAAGGCAATTTATATTCCCCATTCGACTCATAGACATAATAGGTCTCGCCGTCCTTCTTATGAAGATAATCAAACGTCGACACGACCCGGCTGAGTCCATGCTGCTTATCTCTTTGCACGATCAACTGATGCATCTGTTCTAACGTGTCAAACACGCGTAACTCATAATCGTTTGACTCCGGGAATGCCTGGATGCGCTTGTCTTTGAAGGCGTTAATCCAATCGATGACTTCTTCACTCGCTTGCATCCGGAATTGATTCGTCAGCTGATATGTCTCCGCATACTTTGCTTTCTGTTTGAATGCAGCTAGTAAACCTTGATTCCACTTACTTTTCAACTTCAGCACTTGATGTTGGTCAAAGATGACAATGACAATCTTCGCACGTTTCATCAACTCCTCGAGGTGATTCTCTGCCCGAAAGTTGTTGTACGCATCTGATTTCGTCAACAGGAGGTGCGCCTCGTCGACCAAGATAATATCCACTTTTTTATCTTGTAGCTTGTTGAGGAGCGGTGTCGGTTTGACGAAATTGACAGCCTTCAAGTGTTTGACTTGTTTGGCGATCCCTTTATACGTCTTCAGCATCTCCTCATGATTGACAACCAGATAGTTCTCCGTCTGATACAGCTTCGAACCCGCCTCATTCGTCCGTGCCTGAATGGTATTGAAGATGGAACTGAGTACTACACTTTTGCCGACGCCTGCCTCTCCTTCAATAACGTACAAGTCTCCATACATATCTTCAGGCTTCGACTCCGTAATCCGCCCCTCACAAAATTCGAGCACGCGCTCTTTTAAGTCCATCTGCTCAACAGATAGTTCTTTGAACGGAGACAATTTGAAGATGTCTTTGTTCTCGATGGCGTGCAAGTCGTTTTCGACGAGCCCATTCTTATGTAGCTCTCCCCATAACTCAGGAAACAACTCATTGTCATAGAACGATTTATTGTAATAGTTGTGCGTGAAGTCGCTCGCCGTCTTGCTTTTGTTTTGTAACGTGTACTTCTCGTCCCCTAAAAAGTAGTTGATCAGCTTCGTCTCGAGATGGAACGTCGCCGATCGATTGAACGTCTCGTGCTTCACGAGATTGATTTGGTCCACATTCTTCCGGTCAGCTTGTTTCAGCTTCAGATGCTGTTTCATGCGTTTTTGAAAATGCACCGTTTCCCCGATGTACGCTTCTTTTTGTCCGTTCAAGATATAAATGACCGGATAGTTCAAATAGTCAGCCGTCCGGTCAATCGCGTCTAGACTATTTTTTTCAAATGCTAACGGAACGACTTCGATCATAGTCACTGGCCCACCCTCATCTAATTTCAAATTATCTCCAGTTTAGCATAGTCTTATTCCAATTCGTTACTCAAGTCTTCTTTGAATCAATGGTATAATCCCACTAAAAAGGGAGGGATTCGGTGCTTACTTTCGACAACGTCTCTGTTCGCAAACAAGACACGCTCATCCTTGAAAATATCTCGTTTACCATCAATCCGGGTGAAATTGCAGCCATCCACTGTGGCGTCACTTCCCGGGAAATATTGTTCGCGCTATTGACCGATACGCACGCGAACTACTCCGGGACCATCGATACAGAACATCTTACGCTTTCGCTCTTTTCCATCCGTGACGGGTTATACGACCGGTTGACGGTCGAGGAATATTTGCGTTTCACGCACACGCTCTACGAATCGACGGAAGCGGTCGACTCGATTCTGCAAACCGTCCAACTCACCCCATACCGGAACAAACGATTGAACCGGCTCAGCCTGTCACTCGTCCGACGCGTGCAATACGCGGCACTGCTGCTACATAATCGGGACATCTACGTCCTCGAAGAACCGGATCAGAACGTCGACCAAGAGACACGGCACTTATTCGCGACCGTCTTGATGCACCTGAAGCAACAACAAAAAACCATCCTGCTTCTGACAAGCAATATGGAGAGTGCCCTGTTCGTCACATCGACCATCTATCGCATCGACCATCGACACTTGCGCCTACTCGATGTCGAACCGGATGAACCGGATGCGAACGAAGATGTCACGCCTAACATCATGCACGTCCGTTTCGAAAAGATTCCGACGAAAGTGAACGAGAAGATCGTCTTGCTTGATCCACCCGAAATCGACTACATCGAAAGCCAGGACGGACAATCCGTATTGCACAGTCAGTCCGAACCGTTCCCGAGCGTCTTCACGATGAACGAGCTTGAGACGCGGTTGACCCCGTACGGCTTCTTCCGCTGCCACCGGTCATATATCGTCAACCTTCAACGGGTGCGTGAAGTCATCACGTATACGAAAAACAGTTTCAGCCTCGTGCTCGATGATGCAGCGAAGACGACCATCCCGCTCTCGAAGACGAAAATGGCCGAATTGAAGACGATGATCGGACTGAAATAGTCTCCATTCATCGGAATCTATACTCCGTTCGTCCTTAAAGAAGCGCTGTTCACGGCCATTTTAATGCATGTCCCTCTAAATCAGCATACGATGAAAGCAGCAACAAACATGCTGACGAGGAGGAACAACTATGCAGGACATCATCACAGTAAGCCAACTAAAAAAGTTATTCGGTAATGAAGAGGCGCTACAGGACGTGACGTTTTCCGTTAAAAAAGGAGAGGTGTTCGGCTTTCTCGGACCGAGTGGATCCGGGAAGACGACGACCATTAAAATCTTAACGTCACAACTCATCCAGACGTCAGGTGACGCGACCGTGTTCGGTGTCCCGGTCTCCGAGTTAAAACAAGAACAGTATCGGAAGCGGATCGGCGTATTGACCGATAACAGTGGCCTCTACACACGTCTCTCGATTGAAGAGAATCTGCAACTCTATTGCGACCTATACGACGAGCCACGAACACGAATCGATGAAGTGCTCCAGATGGTGAACTTGGCTGGAGAACGCAAAAAACGCATCTCCGACTTATCGCGCGGGATGCTGCAACGGGTGACTCTCGCTCGGGCGCTACTACATGAACCGGAGCTGTTATTTTTAGACGAGCCGACGTCCGCGCTCGATCCGGTCAACTCTCGTCATATTTATAAAGGAATCGAACGGTTGAAGGCAAAAGGGACGACCATCTTCTTGACGACGCACGACATGAACGAGGCAGAAGAACTGTGCGACCGCGTCGCCTTCTTACATCAAGGAGAAATCCAATTGCTCGACGCCCCGAAACAATTGCGCCGGAAATATGCGAACGGCTCGATGCGCGTCGAACTGCATGACGGGGAAACGGTTGACTTGAAACAAGGAAAAGACGGGGCTGATTGGCTCCATGAACAGATGCGCGACCAAAACATCGCGGCCATCCATTCGAACGAGCCGACGCTCGGGGATATCTTTATCGAAGTGACGGGGAGGAAATTATCATGACATTTTCAATGAAACGGGCACTCGCCATTTTCCAGAAAGACTATAAAGACTTGTCGCGGAACTTATTCGTGTCCTCGACGTTGATCATGCCGCTGTTCTTCGCCGTCTTCTATTCACAGCTCGGCGGAGAAGGCATCGACGTGACGTACTTCGTCATCAACATCACGTTCAGCCTCGTCGCGACGTTCGTCCAGTGTGCGTTGATTGCCGAAGAGAAAGAGAAAAACACGCTCCGCGGGTTGATGTTGTCACCGGCGAGCACGTTCGACATCTTGCTCGGGAAGAGCGCGTTGACGTTCATCACGACACTCATCCTCGTCGCCATCAGTGCATGGATCATGGGGTATAAGCCGGCGAACCTGTTCATCATCTCGCTCGCATTAATTGTATCGACCTTATTCTATATCGGGATTGGCACGATACTCGGCTTGATGACAAAGACAGTCATGGAGGCCTCGCTCATCGTCATGCCAGCGTTTTTCTTCTTCTCGTTTTCACCGATGTTGTCGGTGTACGAAGACCGGTTCGCGATCATCGGCCTTCTCGACTACTTACCGAACGTCGTCTTAATCGATCTTGCGTTTCAGATTGAGTCTGGAGCTGGACTTGGCGCGATTTGGGTAGAACTTGCGCTACTAGCCGCCTGGGCGCTCGTCGTATTTGTCGGAAGTATTGTCATGTATAACCGGAAACAGACAGACTAAAAACAACCGCGAAGAAGTGACGTCACTTCTTCGCGGTTGTTTTTTCCATTGAGAACATTTAAATCATGATGCGTTTGACGTTTTCGTGCTTATCAGCGCATCTTTCCGGTCAAGTCGATAACTAGCAAATGCTAACCCAGAGGCAATCAATGCACATAATCCGCCCACCCAAGAAAGATGAATTAGATTACCACTTGCTACTACGTAACCGCCAATCGTCGCACCTAATGCGATTCCGACATTAACGGCTACTGGTGTAAGCGAAGAAGCAAAATCTTTCGCTGCTGGTGCATAAATTGTCGCTAAGTTCATTAAATACAATTGAACGGTCGCATTCATGGCATAAATCATGATTGCCATCAACATGAGACTCATCAGTCCAGCCACAGTTGAATTCATCGTAAAGTAAAGTGAACCCAAGATGATTGCTTGAACAATAAATACATAACGTAACTTACTGATTCCGTTACGACTCGCAATCTTTCCTGCCAAAATATTACTCAAAATCGAGAACGCTCCATATGCTAGTAAAATCATACTCACGTAACTTGTCGGAATATCTAGACCTTGTTCTAAAATCGGTGTGATGTACGTGTAAATGGTATATGTCCCTGCAATCGAGAATGTCGGTATAAAGAAAGCCAATAACATTCGTGGATTCGTCAACAACACGAGTTGATTTTTCAAGGACCCTTTCTCTACTTTCATTTTTTTTGGAAGAATCAAAATTGCCATAATCAAACTGATTATACCCAACAACGTCGTGAACCAAAATGTAAGTTGCCAGTTTCCAAGTTGACCGATCAATGTGCCAATTGGGACACCGATCACATTTGAAATTGTAAAGCCCGCAAAAATTAAGGCGATGATTGATCCTTTCTTATTTTTCGGCATAATGTCACCGGCTATGCTCATCGATAAGGCAACGAGAACACCACTTACTACTGCCGTAAGGATGCGAGACAAGATTAATAGTTCATACGTAGCGGATAACGCACTGATGATGTTTCCAATGATAAAAATAGAAATCAACGTCAACATTAACGGATATTTTGGGAAACGACTAACAAACGCCGTCAACACCGGTGTCCCGATTGCATAGGCAATCGCAAAACCGGATACAAGAGTTCCTGCTGTCGCTAAGCTAATATTTAAATCCAAAGATACTTCCGTCAACAAACCAACAATTACAAATTCACTCGTCCCCATGACAAACGTCAATAACGTCAGCGTGAACGCCAATACTTTTTGTTTCGTATTTAGTCCTTCTTGATTCAAAGTTCGATCCATTGGTGTCACCTCTATTTTTATATAGGTATATCTAGAAATGTCGATATAAGCGGTCAAAAAAAGACATCAGGCTCTCAAATTTCTTCTTCAATAAACTTTGAGATTTTCGCCAATGTCTCTTCATTTCGTCTGTAATATGTCCATTGTCCATAGCGAACAGCTTCTAACAATCCCGCTTTTTGCATAAGAGACAAGTAATGAGAAACGGTCGATTGAGATAAGTTCACCTTTTCTTGAATATCCCCAACACAAACGCCACCTTTGATGCTAACCTCCTTTGGTAAATGGGCTTGCTGAGCAGGGAAGTTTTTCTCAGGTTCTCGTAACCATTTCAAAATATTAAGACGAGTTTCGTTTGATAACGCCTTAAAAATATCTAAAACATTTAAGTTATCCATGTCTTTATCCTATATCGATTTAATTCGATATGTCTAGTAAACCGATTGTTAATAAAAAAAACCTCCAGTAAGTTCATAGAACTTACTGGAGGTTTTCTCAAAAGCTATACTGGATTGTTTACACAACCAACTTAGCCATTTGTGTTTCAATAATTCACGAACTCTCTAATTTAGAGGTTCAGGCGTATGACTTACATCATTCCGCCCATTCCACCCATACCGCCCATGTCAGGCATGCCACCACCAGCGCCTGCTGGTTCTGGCTTGTCTGCGATGACCGCTTCTGTAGTGAGGAACATGGCTGAGACTGATGCCGCGTTTTGAAGCGCTGAGCGCGTCACTTTCGCCGGGTCGACGATACCGTATGCGATCATGTCGACGTACTCGCCAGTCGCGGCGTTGTAGCCGATGCCGACCGACTCGTTCTTGAGCTTCTCGACGATGACCGAACCTTCTTCACCTGCGTTTTCCGCGATTTGACGGACCGGTGACTCAAGCGCACGGAGGACGAGTTTGACACCTGTCGCTTCATCCGCTGTCACTTCAGAAAGAAGTGCGCGAACCGCTGGGATGACGTTGATGTAGGCTGTACCGCCACCTGCGACGATCCCTTCTTCGACCGCTGCGCGTGTCGCATTGAGCGCGTCTTCGATGCGAAGCTTGCGCTCTTTAAGTTCTGTTTCTGTCGCTGCGCCAACTTTGACGACGGCTACGCCGCCTGCGAGTTTCGCGAGACGCTCTTGAAGCTTCTCACGGTCGAAGTCAGACGATGTCTCTTCGATTTGGTTACGGATCGTTTGAACGCGCGATTTGATCGTTGCTTCATCGCCAGCACCTTCAACGATCGTTGTCGTGTCTTTCGTGACGACGACTTTCGATGCGCGTCCGAGCTGTTGGAGTGACGCCGACTTGAGCTCGAGACCGAGGTCTTCTGTGATGACTTGGCCGCCTGTGAGCGTCGCGAGGTCTTCGAGCATCGCTTTACGACGGTCGCCGAATCCTGGTGCCTTGACTGCGACCGCGTTGAACGTACCACGGAGCTTGTTCAAGACGAGTGTCGCGAGCGCATCGCCTTCGATGTCTTCAGCGACGATCAAAATCGGTTTCCCTTGTTGCACGACTTGCTCGAGCACCGGGATGATCTCTTGGATGTTCGAGATCTTCTTATCAGTGATCAAGATGAACGGGTTGTCGAGCACCGCTTCCATCTTGTCTGAGTCTGAGATCATGTATGGTGATAAGTATCCGCGGTCGAACTGCATACCTTCAACAACATCGAGTTCAGTCGTGAAGCCGCGTGATTCTTCGATTGTGATGACGCCGTCGTTGCCGACACGTTCCATCGCTTCTGCGATCAACTCGCCGACTTCTTCGTCAGCTGCTGAAATGGCCGCGACTTGCGCGATTGCTTCTTTTGACTCGATTGGTTTCGAGATGGCTTTTAGTTCTTCGAGCGCACGGCGGACCGCTTTGTCGATCCCTTTACGAAGGATCATCGGGTTCGCGCCCGCTGTCACGTTCTTGAGACCTTCACGGATCATCGCTTGAGCGAGGACTGTCGCTGTCGTCGTACCGTCCCCTGCGACTTCGTTCGTCTTCGACGCGACTTCGGCGACGAGCTTCGCGCCCATGTTTTCGAAGTGGTCTTCAAGTTCGATTTCTTTCGCGATCGTCACACCGTCATTCGTGATGAGTGGTGAGCCGAACTTCTTTTCGAGGACGACGTTACGTCCTTTCGGTCCGATCGTTACTTTTACCGCGTCAGCGAGTGCGTCGACGCCTCGAAGCATCGCGTGACGTGCGTCTTCTGAGAATTTGATTTCTTTTGCCATTGTTCATTTCCCCCTAAAAAAGATTTTTGAAAAATGGTGAGTCTTAGCCTACGATTGCTAGAATGTCGCTCTCACGAACGATTAAGTATTCTTTTCCATCATGCTTCACTTCGGTACCCGCGTATTTCGAGTAGATGACCAAATCATTTTCTTTGACGTCGAGAGCGATCCGCTCGCCTTGGTCTGTCACGCGGCCTGTGCCGACTGCGAGGACCTTCCCTTGTTGCGGCTTTTCTTTCGCCGTGTCAGGAAGCACGATGCCTCCGATCGTCTTTTCTTCTTTCTCCACGACTTCGATGATAACGCGATCTCCTAGTGGTTTTAACATTGAAAAAACCTCCTCCGAATATGAATGATGTATCGTTGTATCGTAAGTTTTAGCACTCGTCAAAATGGAGTGCTAACACTGTTTAGTTTAGTATGAGACGATGAAAAATGCAAGCGGGAACATCGAAAAACGCTTCCACTCGCGGTCAAGAGACCTTATTTGTTACAATGATTGAAAGGAACGCTTAACTCTAGTGAATAAGGAAGTGTTGAATTGGCCACATTAAACTCAAACCAATCGATAAATACCCGGTTTTCGATGGCGCCTAACATTCGAATCCGGCACATCATCCCGATTCTACTCTACGCGTTCGTGCAGTTCTTCCCGCTGCTCATTAGTGGAGTCCGTCCCGAGTGGATCACCCCGACGTCGACCGGCCTTTGGTTCGCAATCGGCTTCAGTTTAACGATCGTCATCTCGTTCTTCTTGCTTTGGCCGGACTTGAAGCTGTATAAGCAACAAGGCATCCAGTCGAACTTAAACGACACGGTCAAATGGATCGGGCTCGGGATTTTGATGCAGTACGGGCTCGTCATCGTCGCCAATCTGATTGAGACCGCGATATCAGGTGATCTCGTAGGGTCACAAAACACCGAGCAAATCGCTGATATCGTCCGTCTCGTCCCAGTCATGACGCTCTCAGTCGTCTTGCTCGGACCGATCATGGAAGAGATTTTGTTCCGCCACATCCTGTTCGGGAACTTGAGCGCCCGGTTCGGGTTTTGGATCGCGTTTGCGGTCAGTTCACTCTTGTTCGCACTCATCCACGGCGACAACAAGATCCTTGTCTATGTGGCGATGAGCTTCGCCTTCACGGTCGCTTACGCCAAGACGCGTCGCTTGATCGTCCCGATCGCGATTCACGCGTTCAACAATGCGCTCGTCATGGTCGTACTATTTTTAATGTAGAAATGAGGTGGCACATATGCCGCGACACTTAAAAGTCATGTTTTTGTTCAGTCTCTCATTCGGGATTCTGTTTACGGTCCTCGCCTACTACTCGGTGCAGGAGTATGGCTTCAGCTTCTGGACGTACTTCATCATCGCCGTAGCCGCTTACGACTTCTTCAAGGTGTATCAAATCTTGACGCTCGCTCGGAAAGAGAAAAAAGACGGGTCAGACAAATCTGCATAATGAAAGCCCGGGCTTAGGAGCTCGGGCTTTTCTTCATGTAAACAATATTTGTCGTATCAATCATTTCATCGAGTATGGCGCGTCGAAGCAAAAGACCCCGTCGTACCATCACCAATCCAACGATGACGTACAGCGTATCAAGTAACGGAACGGTCATCTCATCAAAGAACCAGACGACGACAAAAAATACGAAAATCGTCACGAACGAGAGCGACGACACCAACTTCGAATCGACCGTCCGTTGTAGCGATATGATTGTCTCGGCGTCGAGCCGTTCGAGTTGCTCATGATAATACGTGTGCACGACAACACCGAACGCTGCCCACGTGATCATGATGAGCTCACCATTCCACCACCCCAATACAAATACGATTGGGTTAAAGAGCAGAAACGCAAACAATAATTTTTTCCTCATTAAGTCCCTCCTCACGATACAGACGTCCTTCCGTTCTTCATTATAAAGTGAAATGAAATAAAGGCCTTCGTTCAACTCACGCTCGATTTGCCAATGGAGCAACTACGCGTCGAATGTCCGCGTCAGCCTATTGTCGTATCCGTTCTGTCATCTCGTCTTTGTAACAGCCAGATGCCTTACCTCTCATCCTGTTCCTGTTCAACCGCTTGCTCATACATATGTATCTCATTCATCAAGAACAGTCCTTTTGTCGCAAACAAATACGTCAACGCGGTCAGTGCGAACTGTTGTGTCGATTGCGTCACGCGCGTCGCACCAAACCCGATTAAGAAGATCACAATGAACACGATGATCGCGACAAGCCATGTCTTCTCACTAGAGCGCCAAAACAAGCGTTCTCTGATCGAGGTCGGATACTGTCCGGCTTTTCGTCGGTGCCACCGATAAAACAGCACACTCGCGATGAGAAACAATAGATGCGAAGACACACCGAAGATGGTTCCCCCGACCACCAATCCGATTCCGGCGCCAATGGCCATCTTACGTCCGTCCATTTCGCTCACCTCCTCTCTCCCCTCTATACGAAGAAGTCATCTAGAAGTTTCATTCGCTTTTGAAAAAGACGTCAATCTGCGTTATATTTGATAGGTTAACTATCAAATAAGGAGAGATACGATGAAGAAAGTACTTCTCGCGATAATCGCTTCCCTGTTTCTCGCCGCCTGTTCAAACGCAGACGACCTGTCGACATACGAAGAGTATGGCGTGCTCGAAGAGACGATTGATGTCGCACAATATGAACCGAAAGTCGAGACAGACAACGACGGCAACCGCGTCATTCTGTTCTATGAAGATGAGCGTGTGGCGTATAAAAGCATTTATGTGAAAGACGAGCGTCATTTGAAAGTCATCAGTACGGACGCTGAAGCCCCGCTCTATAACGACACACTCTAAGAAACAGCCCGCTTCTCAGGAAGCAGGCTGTTTCTTAATTCGCGTAATGAATCTGTTGCCCGGTGACGAGCGGATAAGCAATCAGCCGCGTCCCGTCTAAATCTTCATTGAACAGCGACACGGCCGTGATCTGGCTGTTCTCATACGTTTGATAATAATAGATGCCTCGGTCCATATTGCAGCAAGACGAATAGATCGTATATTCGAACGTCCCGTCCGCTGCCTCATTCAGCCCCCGTGTCTGCATCACCGTGTCCAGTAGCTTGAAGAACTGACTGACACTCTCCGACTCAGTCTGCCCGGAGACCGAATTGAATCTGGCGAACGTCGCTCGTACGAATCGCGACGTCGACGATAAGTCACCGGGTAAGCCATGACCGCCTAAGCCGAGGCAATACGCTTCGAGCTCGAGTGCTTTCGCAAACGTGTTGTCCGGTAGCTTCGTCGACACATGACGGTAGTCGTTCAAATTGAACAATTGATAGTCAAACGACGGATTGTTCGTCAACACGCCGACTGGGTTGTCGTACACACGCAACCCGTTTTTGAGCGGCTCCACGACGATCGACTGCTGTTGGTCGGCAATCATCCAATGGAGCGGATGCAGCCGCAGTTCATTGCTGAAATCGATGTTGACTAAGTTGATCGTCTCAAGTCGTTGCTTCGCCTCGCCCACCGTGGCACACTGTCCGAGTATCCACGGAATGAACTCGAACGGAGTCACGTTATCTAAACCGCTCGCCTCCGGTTTGAAGTCGGCGTTCCCCGGAAAATTAAGCCCGGCCATACTGAGACCTGTTTCATTCGTCGCTTCATAATAAAGCGGATAGTCATCGACGACCGTCGCCATCCCGATCATCGCGTAATGATGAGGGACGTCGCCCACGCGTCTATATGTGAAGGGATAGTTCCTAGGCGTGATCGTCACTTGTTCGTGATAGGAGACGTTCAGGTCAAGATTGCGGCCGAAATAGTGATCTTTCGTTGAATACGTGATGGCTGTACACATAACAGGACTCCTTCCGTTCAAAAACAGACAACGACACTCTTTGGTCTATTCACGTTATCCGGGGACTTCAACCACAGTTCCTGACGACAAAAGACCGGTCAAGCTGTCGCTTCACCGGTCTCGCTCGCTATGTTATACGTGACGTTCGACAGAAGGTTCCAGGTCTTGAAAAAACCAGAGACCAAAGCCCTTTAATCCGAAGACGAGCGCCAGTCCGTAATGCATGAGCGCGCGCAACGAATAGTCGATTGTCTCGACCCGAAACGAGATGAAGAACCCGATCATCAACGCGACAATCACGACGCGAAGCGTGAACGTACTTGCTTGTTCCCCGATAGCTTTCCCCGTCGCGTCACCCTGTGAATACGCCACGTCATGGCGCCAATAATAAAAAACTATCGCGAACGACATCAAAGTACTTTGAGGCACGTCCCCGAGCAGGAGTTCCACTACGACCATCCCGAGCATAACGCCCGTCCCTAGTTTCAGTACGTCTTGGTTCGAAAACTTCTCCCGAACACGAAGCATTACCGAACGCTTCTTCATAATACGATAAACCCGACCGTCAATAGTCCATACATGAAGCCAAGGACAATCACGCTAATGGCAATCGATTTATACTGCGGATACTTATGTAACACGACCGCTCCGGCAATCACGTGAATAAACGCGACGATGAACGTCAAAATGGCAAAGCCCATTGGCTAATTCCTCTCTCCCCAAAAAAAAAATAGAAAATCATGGGAATTCATCCGTTTCCCGTTACAATAAAGTCTGAATTCATTATATCAATTTTTGGAAAGAAGGCACACCACACCATGAATTATTCACGTACCGATTTAACGACCGAGGAAATGCTCCTCGTCAACAGCGAAGTCGAGAAAAAGAAACGCAATCTCGTCGTCGCGTATTTGCTTTGGCTCTTCCTCGGAGGTTTCGGCGCACACCGTTTCTACTTTAAAAAGACGAGTAGTGCCCTCGCGATGCTCGCTCTAACGGTTGGTTCAATCGTCCTTACGATTGTGTTGATCGGTTTTGTCGGGCTGTTCGCAGCAGGAATTTGGGCGCTCGTCGATGCGTTCCTCATGCCTGGTTGGCAACAACGCGAAGTCGAAACGATCGAGCGGGAGACGATTGAGTCGTTGAAAACTCGTAACGAGCAACAAGCAGCCTTTTAACGAAATCAGACGGCCACGCAATCGCGTGACCGTCTTTTTTCAGAAGTTATTCTCTTTTAAATAAAATGCGAAATTGCGATGTTTCCGCTCTTTCGTCGCGTAATGAATCCATAACCATGCGAGCGATTCAAGTTCACGGGCGAGCTTCAAGTGGTGGAGCGTATGCGCGTCGAAGCCAATCTTCGAGGCCAAGCCTTGGACGGCCCGAACCGCCTCCTGCTCGTCCCCGGCGATGAACATCATCGACATGTTAGGGTTCTCCAAGTTCTCGACGCCGGTCTGGTTGAACGCCTTGACGATACGGACGTGCGGAGCCAAGTCCTGCAAATGTTCGGCCCCGGACTTCCCTTCCGGCCGTTCAATCGCGTCAAACTCTTTGGCGATCGGGTTCGTCACATCGATAACGATCTTATCGTCCAAATCCCGGAGCGACTGAATCAAATCGATCGCCGCCGCGAACGGAGTCGTCAGTAACAGAACGTCACTGTTTGACGCCACTTCTTGGAGCGACATCGTCCCTTCCCGTTCGGTCCGAGTCCCGTATAACACGTCATAGCCGACGTCCTCGAACTTGCGGCCGAGCGTCCGCCCGACCTTACCTGCGCCTAATATCCCAATCTTCATGTATCGAGTCCCCCTTATAATTCTTCGTCCGTCCGGGTGATCGTGCCACCGAGCTCGCTTGCGAGCCCGTCGAGCACTGACTCGTCAAACTCTTCCCCGATTCCCATCACGCCCGTCTGACCGGGTTCGATGTTACCGACGGTCCGTTTGAACGTCTCTTGAATGCTTTGGACGTGCTTCAAGTCTTTCGTCCCACCGATCAGTCCACCGGTGAGCGTCCCGAACAGAATCCCGAACGGTCCCCCGAGGATACCAACTGCCATCCCGATCAACGCGCCTTTCGTCGACTTCGTCACCGGTTTCAACTGCACCGCGTCTTCAAATGAAAATGCCCCGTTGTCTTCACGCTTGATGATGACGAGTTGTTCAAACCCGACGAGCCCGTCAGCGTGATACTTTTTCAACTTGCTGAACGCCTGATACGAAATCGACTCTTCTGGAAACGTGAACGTGACGATATGGTACGGCTGTTTTTCCTTCTTACTCATGTTGGTTCCTCCTTTTACAAATACAGGGACACATCAGCTTTCCTTTAGTTATTCCCCGGGTTTAGGATTGAAAAAACATCACAGCAACAGGGAAAATATGCTAAATTTAAATTATAAAACTCGAAAGGGTGAACACGCATGAATAGGCGACTCAGAAAATCCGCGACCGACCGTTCACTCGCCGGTGTCTGCGGCGGCATCGCCGAGTACTTCGGCATGTCCTCGCTCGGCGTCCGGTTACTCTTTCTTATTATGCCCGGAAACATCCTCGTCTACATCATCCTCGCCAACTCGATGCAGGACGCGCCACGTTACCTATAAAAAAAGATTCGAAAGCCGCCGCTTTCGAATCTTTTGCGTTATGCGTTGACTTTGTCTTTCATCGCCGCGAGCGCCCCACTGTTGATGAAGTGCCACGGCTTGTTGTAGTGCGGTTGGAAGAAGAAGTCGACGTAAGCGAGCTCTTCGACCGTCATCTCGTTTTGGATCGCGAGCGACAACGTGTTGACCGCTTGCGTCATATCCGCTTTCGAGAGCACTTGTCCCCCGACGACACGGTGTGTGCCGACTTCATAGACAAGTTTGAACTGGACCGGCTCCGCCGTCGGCATGAACTCAGGGCGGTACGCGTCCTCGATCACTACGCTCTCGACGTCGAGGCCGAACAATCCGGCCGCTTCTTCCGTGAGGCCTGACGAGGCGATGTTCCAGTCATAGAGACGAAGACCCGACGTTCCTTGTGTACCTTGGTAACGGACACGTGGTGTGACGAGGTTCTCGGCGACGAGCGTACCCATGCGGACAGCGTTCGTCGCGAGCGGGATGTAGGCGTGTGTGCGCGCCGGGTTGTAGTAGACGGCACAGCTGTCACCAGCTGCGAAGACGTCCGGGTTGCTCGTGCGCATATATTCGTCAACGATGATGGCGCCGTTGCCGAGCATGTCGACTTGTCCTGCAAGCAGTCCCGTGTTCGGGCGGAAACCGACACATAGAATGACGAGGTCGGCTTCGAACTCACCTTTGTCGGTCACGACGTGCGTGACGTTTCCGTCTGTGCCGCGGAACGCTTCGACCGTTTGGCCAAGCTCAAGGTCGATACCGCGTGACGTCATGTCGGCTTCAAGTTGGTCCGTGAACGACTTGTCGAGGTACTTGTTCAAGATGCGGTCGGCACTGTCGATGAACGTGACGTGCTTGCCGTACACTTCGAACGCCTCGACGAGCTCGACGCCGATATAGCCGGCACCGATGACGGCGATATTTGTCGCACCCTTCGCCCGCTCAATGATGCGCTGAGCGTGGCCGTAGTTTTTGCAAAGTTCGATCCCAGTCATCTCGATTCCAGGCAGCGTCGGGACGATCGGCCAAGATCCTGTCGTCACGATCAAACGGTCGAACGTGTCATACACGTCTTCCCCTGTCTCGAGGTTTTTCGCATGCACCGTCTTCGCTTCCGTATCGATGTTCAACACGTCATGCTTCATGCGCATCGTCGCGCCGAGTTCTTCGAGCTCGGTCGGTGATGAGTAAAACAATTCTTCAGCGCGTTTGACGACGCCACCGACGTGGAGGGCGATCCCACACGAGAGGAAGCTGACGTTGTCGTTCCGCTCATACACGGTGATGTCGAGATTGTCGTGCTTGGCGAGTAAGCCTTTGACTGCTGCTGTTCCTGCGTGTGTACATCCGATGACTGCGATTTTCATATGGTAGTCTCTCCTTTGAGTTGTAGGCAAGTTAGTGTTTGTGACAAATATCACATTCGCTTTCTGAACTTAGTGTACTATTTCACAAGAAGGTTTGACAATCCTTTTGCTCAGTTTTTCACGTAATTATGTCTAAAGTTTGAACGCTGGTTGTGACGACAAAAAACCGCTCCGCGACCGGAACGGTTTTGATCATGAATTGGACGTGCGTCTCGCTTTCACCCAGTGGTAGATGACGACACCGATATAGGTGACGAGACCCATCACATACAAGGCAAAGCCGTACAAGATCCAGCCCAGGGCGTCCCATCCGCGGACGAAGACGAGTCCGATGATACACGACACGTATCCCACGACGAGCAGCGTCAACGAGAAGACAAGTCTCCGCTTGAATGGCGACTTCCAAAAGTTCAGCACAGCAATCAACAAAATTGTCGTCAACACACCGATGATGATGAGCTCATCCCCGTAGTACTCCCAAGTCATCGCTTCTCCCCCTGACGTGTGTTTGATTGGTTTAATCGTATCACTTTCTTGTTACATTCCCCATCTCAGAAAAAAGCCATCCGCTTCAGCGAATGGCTCCTCTATTACCGTACATAAATTGTTTTCGTCACACTCCGGCCTTGCGGCGTCACGAGACGGAGCGTCAATTTCGTCCCTTTCTTTTGTGAGGCGAAACTGAGCGTCGTCGACGTAGCCGTCACCGTCTTCTTGGTGAGGACGGTCGAGCCACGCGTGAGCGTCAATGTGCCGTATGCGACATTCGACGTCGCCTTGAGCGTTTTCGACGCACTCGATGGAATCGTCGTCACGAATGTCGGCGTCGGACCAACAGTCACTTTCAACGTCTGCACATGGCGGAACAGTCCTCCTTGACTCGTCAAGGACAGCGTCCCGTTAATCGGCTGACGGGTGAAGCGGAGCGTCACTCGTCCGGTACTGCTTGCCTTGGCCGTAGCAAGTACTTTCGAACCGTTCTTCAACGTGACGGTACTGTTCGGAATCACGTATCCGACCCAAAGCGACTTCTCATCGTTGATTGAGAGCGTCGACAACGATGTCTTCGGCAAGTTGACCGAGACGTCACGCGACTTCGATCCGACCGCCGCTCGGACACGAATCACATCCCCAGGTTTGGCCGGGATCGTGTAACGCGTCGTCGACAGACGTTTCGCCGTGACGAGCTTATCATTCACGTAAAATCGAACTGTCGCCGTGCTCGTCTTCTTGATTGAGAGTGTCGCTTGTGTCTTCGTCATCAACGTATCCGTCACACTGAGCGTCGGAGTGAACGCACGGACCGTCTTCGTGAGTTCGTACGTCGCATCGCCGCTCGAGCGTGTGACGAGGATGACATCCCCTTCTTTCAGTGGGGTGTCAAACGTGTACGGCATCGCACGTGTTGTCGCCACATGCATCCCATTTCGATAAATGCGATAGGCCTGATCGGTATTCGATGTAACGTTGATGGATTTGTCATAAATCAACGGTGTCCGAGTCCAAGTAAAGACAGGCGGTTCCACTCTTGTCTCCACGGTTGTGAGTCGGAACGCTGAAGCGGGTGCCTCTTTTAATTTGAAGTAGACTTTTGTTCCGATGTCTACAGGCATCGTATTGAACTCTTTAATCGAAATGAGTCCGTCCTCATCTGCCTGCTCATTCGAAATTTCGTAGTATTTCCCACTGCGAATCAACACATCCACCGAGGCGTTCGGCGTCGTTTTTAACGTGACACCTGAAGTGACGGTTTTCGTCAGAACCGAGATGCCGTTAGGTGACGTCTCCTCACTCTCCTTGACCGTCTGAAGTTCGATTGGTTCGGCGTACACGCCAGACTTACTACCGATTTTCACGGTCACGCGAGACCCCGGTGTGAACCAACGCGCCGGTTGCCACGTATAGCGCCCTGATTCATCTGATTGGACCGTCGTCGATTGATAGTTCAACAATGAATCCGATGAATTCGATTGATACAAGTTTTTCGTCACGCTGACAAACACCGGCGTGTTCGGTGCCGTCTTCCCGCTGATTGGGCCTAAGACACCGGTTGGCGGGTCGAGCGTGAGCGGCACATATTTCGATGCCCATAAGTCTAACCGTCGCTCAAAATCGTTCCACTTAAAAATCATGTCATACGATTCATTCGTCTGTAGCGTCAGTTTCCCTTGCTCCCAAACGAATGGATCGTCTTGATAGGCTAAACGTGCAGTCAGCTCAGTCCATGGAATCGGTAAGGCTGTTCCATCGACGAGTGTCGCCGTTCCGCTGACCTCATAGGGACGACCTACCTCATAGCGAGTCGTCGTTTTCGGAACATTAATATTCAATTGCCATGGCGCTTTCCATAAAGACTCCGGTGTGTAGACCTCCGTCTTCTTCATGCCAAAAACGTACCAAGGACCGTGTTGTCGAATGTCAGCGTCATCAATTGGTGCCTCTTTCCACTCATTCGTGCTGACGTTATAACTGACATAGAATGTCGTATACATTTCTCGCGTCATAAAGTAGTAGGTGCCGTCTTTCCACGTAAGATTACTTACGTCTGGCGCATCTTTCTCAATCCATCGTTTCGTCGCCAAATCGAAAATAAACATGTGCTCCGAGTCATCGCTTTTGATTACGAACCATTGATTCGCTTCTTTGATGTGACGGGCCCACTTCACCTGTCCTGAATAGGAACTGATTGTCTCAAGCACTTCTCCTGTAACCGTCCGCTTCGTCACTTGACCGCCGGCGAACGCGAGGACGTTCCCATCGTCGAGCAAACTGTATACCTGACCACTGCCTTTCGTGAGTGATCCGCGAATATCACCTGACATCGATGTGATGATATACTTTTCGTCATCAGCCCATAACATCATTCCTGTTGTTACATTCGTTGAGACGAGTCGATTCTCACTTCCTGCTTCGATTGGGAATGTCGTCGCTACATTCGTACGTATATCCCACATCACCCACTCCGGCCACCCTTTTAACATAAATCGGCCGTCCCCGATCGCATAAATATTATAAGCAGCAGACACTCGAATCGGTAATGTATAGACTTCACCGGTCTTCACATGTACGAGCGTCTCAGGATCTCCCGAGCGCCACACATATTCACTATTTCCTACCACTTCTCCCGCCGGAATAATTTCAGGCTTGGCATAACTATCTGCCCGAACATCTAATCCGGGCGCCGCCACCATGACGAGCACAACGAGTATGCTCCATAACCATTTGTTCATCGTTCTCCTCATTTCTGTTTATGAATACATAACTTTCAAAAATAATCCATTTTTGATTTAACATTACTAATTTTAAGTTGTTTTTTCAAAATTGAATAGCCCTAAATTTTAAAAAAAGAACACTCCGTCTCATGACGTAGTGTTCATTTCTCATTCATTTGTTTCATCAAATCCATCTGTTCTTTCACTTGCGCTTCTTTCTCACGTCGGAGCACACCGCGATACGTCACGCGCGAGATCGATAAGCTGATCTCATATAGGAAGAAGAGCGGCAGCGACACCATGAGGTGCGACGTCAAATCCGGCGGCGTGATGAATGCCGCGATGACGAACAAGGCGAAGTAAGCGTACTTCCGAATTTTCGAGAGGAAGTACGGTGTCACGACACCGATGCGTGTCAAGAACATCGTCACGACCGGAAGTTGGAACAACAGCCCGAACGGGATCGTCAGCTGCAACAGGAACGTGAAATAGTTCGTCGCTCCGATGATCTGTGTCAGACCGAGGTCTTGCCCGAGGTCCGTCGAGATATCGAGGACGAGCGGGAACAACCAATAGTAGGCGAATGCGAGACCGATGAGGAACAAGATAAAGATGACCGGGATATAGGCGAGCGTCCATTTTCGTTCATTCGGATGCAGACCAGGTGCGACGAACGCCCACAGTTGATACAGTAGAAATGGACCCGATGCGACGAGCCCGATGACGAGCGCCAAGTTCAAGTAGATCATGAGCGGGTCCGCGACCCCAAAGGCGTTCAGCTCGAGCCCTCGTTCGACGAGGTCCGCCTGCAGATAGGCGAGCACGTACTTGACACTCGGCAAAGCGATCAGAAAGAAGGCAAAGACGACAAATGCCGACAGCATCAGTCGTCTCCGCAGCTCTGTCAAGTGATCGGACAGTGCCCGTTCTTGATCAGGTTGATGGCTCATGGCTTACTGCTCTTTCTTCTCAATTTCTTTCTTGTCGGTCTCGTCGTGCTCTTTCATCATACCGTTCGTGGCATTTTTGAACTCACGGAGCGTCTGCCCTGCTGCCCGGCCGAACTCTGGCAATTTCTTCGGCCCGAAGAGGATGAGCGCGATGATGGCGATGACGAAAATACTGACGCCACCTGGCATACCGACGACGAGTGATGATTGTAGAAATTCCATTATTGATGGACCCCCTCAGCGGATGGATAGTGTTGCATAAAGTAAATGAGCGACTGGAGTTCGATCGACAAGTCGATATGATGGACGCGGACCGTGTCCGGTACAGTCAATCGTGCCGGCGTGAAGTTCAAGATTCCTCGAACGCCATAGCGGACCAAATCATCGGCGACCGGTTGCGCGTAAGCGGACGGGACCGTGAGGATGGCGACATCGATCTTGTTTTGCTTCATGATCTGTTCCATCTCATCGACGTGATGAATCGGGACACCTGACATCGTCGTGCCGACTTTTGTCTCGTCTGCGTCGAACCCGACGACGATATGTGTGTTATTGTTTTTAAGGAAGTTATAGTTGACGAACGCTGTCCCGAGATGACCGACCCCGACCAAGGCGACGTTCGTGATCTCGTCTTGATTCAGCGTCTTACGGAAAAATTCTAACAGATACTGTACGTTATAGCCATATCCCTTTTTACCGAGCGCACCGAAGTATGAGAAGTCACGGCGAATCGTTGCCGAATCGACCTTGACCGCCTCGCTCAGTTCAGCAGAAGAGACACGCTGTTTCCCTGACGAATGTAGGCTTTGGATAAACCGATAGTATAGTGGCAACCGTTTGGCTGTCGCTTGCGGAATCTTTGGTTCGTTTTGACTCAACGGAAAGAGCCTCCTTTTTACGACGCGTTTCAAACGAATCTGATTTCATACACCTTGATTGTAAACGAATTCACATAAGCACTCAATGAATATACCTGAAAAGGGGAAGAAATAAAGTATACTAAACAGAGAGAAAGGGGTTTTTTCACTTGATCCTACTGCAAGTCAACAACTTATCCAAATCGTTCGGCGTCGAGCCGATTTTAGAGAATGTCAAACTAGAAATCCAAGAAGGCGAACGCGTCGCCCTCGTCGGCCGCAACGGCGCCGGTAAGTCGACGCTGTTAAAAGTCATCGCCGGCGAGTACAACTATGACTCGGGCGACATCATGAAGCCAAAAGACGTGACGATCGGCTACCTCGCCCAAGACTCAGGATTAGAATCGAACGAGACGATGTGGAACGAGATGCTCACCGTCTTCACCGACTTGATCGAACAGGAGAAGACGCTCCGCCAGATGGAGCAAGACATGGGTTCGGAGCGGATCTTGAACGACCCGGCCGCCTACGAGCGTCTGCTCGCGGCGTATGACGAGGAGCAGCACACGTTCAAAGACCGCGGCGGCTATCAGTATGAAGCGACGATCCGCTCGATCTTGCACGGGATGCGGTTTTATCCGGACGACTTCGAACGTCGGATCGATACGCTCTCAGGCGGACAGCGGACACGTCTTGCCTTAGCGAAGATGCTCCTGCAAAGCCCGGACCTGCTCATCTTGGATGAGCCGACGAACCATTTGGACATCGAGACGCTCAGCTGGCTCGAGAAATATTTGAGCGGCTATAAAGGTGCCGTCCTCATCGTCTCCCACGACCGTTACTTCCTCGACCGCGTCGTCTCTGTCGTCTACGAGCTGTCACGCAACCGCAGCCGCCGCTTCGTCGGGAACTATACGAAATTCCTCGAGCAGAAGGCCGCGCTCTACGAGCAAGAGAAGAAACAGTTCGATTCGCAACAAGAAGAGATCGCCAAGATGCAAGACTTCATCCAACGGAACATTGCCCGGGCGACGACGACGAAACGCGCCCAAAGCGTCCGCAAGCGGCTCGAGAAGATCGACCGCATGGACGTGCCGGACGGTGATGAGCGGAGCGCGGTGTTGTCGTTCTCGATCAAACGTCAAAGCGGGAACGATGTGTTGAGCGGCAGCGACCTCGCCATCGGCTACGAAGAACCGATCGCACAACACTTGCGTTTCCAACTGCAGCGCGGCGAGTCGGTCGCCCTCGTCGGCCCGAACGGGGTCGGCAAATCGACGCTCCTCAAAGTGTTGACGAAACAACAACCACCGCTCACCGGTGACATCCGCTACGGTACCGGCGTCGAGATCGGCTACTACGACCAGGAACAACAGAACTTGTCGGACGCGAACCGCGTCATCGATGAGATTTGGAACGACTGGCCGCTCATGCGCGAGCAAGAAGTCCGCAGTCTGCTCGGCCAGTTCTTGTTCAGCGGCGACGACGTCATGAAACGCGTCCAAGAACTATCCGGCGGCGAACGGGCCCGGCTGACGCTCGCCAAGCTCAAGCTCGAGCAACCGAACTTGCTCGTCTTGGATGAGCCGACGAACCACTTGGACCTCGACTCGAAGATGATCCTCGAGAACGCGCTCGTCGACTATCCTGGGACGATCCTGTTCGTCTCCCACGACCGTTACTTCATCGACCGGCTCGCGACGCGTGTCTTAGAGATCACGCCGAACGGCATCGATGAGTACCTCGGCGACTACTCGTATTACGTCGAGAAGAAAGAAGAGCTCGAGGACCTTGCCCGGCTCGCCCGCGAGGAGACGAAACAAGTCGTCGTCAAGAAGCAGCGCGCCGACAAGGAACAGCAGCGCGAAGAACGCCGGTTGAAACAGCGGGTCGAAGAGATCGAGCTGACAATCGAGCGCCACGAAGCGCGGCTTGAAGAAATCGAGCAGCTGTTATGCGAACCGGACGTGTTCAACGACTTCGCCCGCGCCCAAGAACTGTCGACCGAGTCCGATGCGACGAAAGAGTCGATCACAGAACTGTTCGCAGAATGGGAGGAACTCCATTCATGATGCGTTCCCGTGCCATGCGGATCGATTGGATGCATGCGTTCCTGACCGGGTTCGTCTACATCGTGCCGAGTGGGACCGAGTATATCTCGGAACTCATCCGCGGCGAGGCGACGAACGTCCCGATCATTTTGTTTTACTTCCTGCCGATCGTCGTCGGGTTCATCATCCAAACATGGTCCGGTATCGTCATCAGCCTGTTCAGCGGCTTGCTTATGAGCACGTTGTTCATCCGGCTCGTCATTTGGCCGGTCGATGTCACGGTGCATAGCTTCTATACGCCCGGCTCGGTCTGGGGCCACTTCTATCAAGAGACGCTGTTCATGTGGGTGCTCGCCTTGGTCGTCTTCATCGTGAGCCGTATTAACACATGGTATCGAGAGAACTATCGTTAACCCAAAATACACCATATAAATAGACCGCTCCTCTTTATAAGGATACGGTCTATTGTTATGTCTATTTTCTACTAAAGATATTATGGTTTTAACTAAAAGCTATAACTTTTTTATCTTATTCATTTTGATAACTATGTAGAGGTTTAATAATATACTCTTCCCCAAGATCAATTACATTAAGGGTAAGATTTTTTGTCAATTCTTCAATTTCTTCTGGTTCGAGTGAAGTACCTACAATCGTTTGTACTTTTGTTGTCGATAATACTTCAAATAGCTGCTTCTGACTTTTAACCGCCATTTGTTGTTGTCCTGGTTCATCAAACACTATAAATCCGGGATGATTTCCATTGAAGTTTTGACTCGTTTTATACATAGCAAGCATGTAAGACCAAATCAAACGAATATTATCACTTGCTGAAGAACCAAATTTGATATCAAATCCACTAACGGTAGGAGTATATTTATCAAGAGAAATTCTAATTTCATTCGTGTTAATACTAGAAAAGCTAAAGGTTTCAAGCAAATTCAAGAATTCTTTCTCAAAGTTATCTATCTTTTTATTGTCTAAACTGGAGAAATAATTTTTAGGTAAAGATTTTTTTCTAAACAAGTAATCTTCCCATTCTATTTTGATAGATTCAAACCTCTGTTCTATTTTTTCAAATGATTCGTTAGCTTTTAAAAGTGTCTTTAGAAGAATCTTCAATTCTACTAATTTTTCCAATTCCCTTTTTGTAGGTAACTGAGGATTTTCGTTCAATTCCTCTTTGTATAATCTCAACTCTCTCCTTGCATTATCAAGGTGTTCGGCAATTGCAGCATATTTAGAGTATTTATTTTTTAAAACATTCTTAGATTGCTGTACTCCAAATTTTAGTGTACTAATTTGTTCTTTTATAAATTTTATATTTTCTTTTAAATCTAAAGGCTGAATACTTGTTTCTGAAGGCATCAGAGAGTCTTCAACACTTTGATTACATGTTGGACAAATATGATGAGAGAAACTTAAGTCAAGATTTGATCCCAACCTGTATAATTTTTCAGCTTCTTGATTTCTTTTTAAATCTATTTCTAGGTGTTCTAAGTTTTCATTCATTGATTTCTGATTATTTTTTTCTAGATTTAAATCCTGTCGAATAGAGTTTAGTTCATTTTGTAATTGTGACACAAAAATGTCTTGCTCCTTAATCTTTGTTTCATATTCGGTTGCAACATCAGATATCTTAACCACATTGTAGTTCTCTTTTTCCTTTATAACACTCTCTAATTTAAATATACGATCAATAATCGGCATAGACTTTTTGTTTTCATCATATACATTTAAAGTCAATTTCCTCATGGTAGTTGGATTCTCAGGTAAACTTGGAATTTCAGCATTAACGCTAATTGCCAATTCTTCAATCTCTACTTTTAGCGTAGACCACCTATTCAAAAGCAATGCTCGAAAAATTTTTAGTTCTTCTCGTTCTTTTGTATTCTTTGTCACATCCATGTTCAATAAGAATTCAAATGAACGCTTAGATGAATCTCTGATCCCAAAACTGCCCGGAATAGGTGAATAAAAACTCCCCCAACCCTTGGTTTGTTCAACAAAAAAGAGCGGGAAAAGAGTCTGCATGTACAAAATTCTATCTTTACCTTCGAATGTTGGAACTTCTGGCAATTCCCATCCTATAAAAGTCGCAAGAAAAGAATGAAATCCGGCGTTTTCAGACGCAGAACCGTTCATATGAACATAATAATCTTTAAAATTTACTTTGTCTTCTTTAGATAATTTTGCTCCAAAATGAACTCTGACCAATTTTTCATCAATATCTGGAGACTTAATCCATCTAGTTAGGGTTACAATATTTTCTGTACTATTAGATATCTCTAATTCCACTTTTGATTCCAAAATAGGAATTTCGTCGCCCATAAATATTAACTTATCTTTTAAGACAGGCTTCATGGTTTTCGCATTTCGTCCACCTAACATTTCTTCAATACCGAGTACATAAAGTATAGAGTTTATAGTGGAACTTTTTCCTTTTGTATTTCTAGCTCGCAAAATATTAAACCCAGATTGAAAAGGAATGTCGGTTCCGAATATTTCTTTTTCAGTTTTAATAGTTATTTTTAAGCGATTTAATTTTATGCGATTCATGAAGGATACCTCTCTTTGAATAATTCAATAATATATGTGTCAGATAGGCTCTTTTTAATTGTCATTAAGAATTTTTTTTCAACCATAAGTGTCTCTTCCCTCATTATCTCTATGGCTAGTTCTTCTCCTTTTATGGTTAATGAAAATTTCCCAGTTTTATCACTAAATGAAAAAACCTCTAATGCTACTCCGTAGTTTAAAGCACGATTTAAAAAAGGATCAAAACGAATAATTGGAAAGTCTTTACTTTCTCTTAGTTTTAGTAACCTAGTATAGCGACCTTCATTTTGCAAACTCCAATTAAATAATTGTAGCTTTAATAACGATGCTGTTTGTTTCGTTGATGAAAGGTACAAAATAAGAATAACTTGAGATATTCTATACATAGGTCTCATTTCAGGTGATATAGGAATTCTTTTTCTCTTAAATTTAATTTCTTTAATTTCATTTAACGGTAAATTCATCTTTATCCTCCAAAGTCCAATGGGCAGTCAATTAGCCAACTAGCAATCGCTTCACGGCACAAATCATTGTATACTGAATATTCGAAAATATCGTGGAAATTTTCTCCAACTAAGGCTTCCTTGTATTTTTCTAAAGTATTATCCAATAATTGTTTTGGAGATAAATCGGTCAGCAATACTTCTTCTTCTAAATGAGTCGCAATTGAACTTTTGATCTTTACTTGCTTTTCATACGATGAACTATACGTTTGTTTCATATGATTTAAAATCTCTTGACCTTTAATATAATTTCTAATCTGTAGGTCTATATATTTATTTGTTTTTTGAGCTTTTGTTACACTGTCTAAGTTATTAAATAGATATCCTATTTTACGATCCAATGCATGTATAGAAGAAGTCTGACACTGTTTCCAATTAATTATCTCCTTTTCATCTGGAAAGCTTACATTGATGTTAATCTTTTTCTTTAAAATTTGCTTTGCTTGAATAATTTCTATTCCATAAAATGCTTCATCATGTGCTAGAACATCAAAAGAATCATCAAGTAAATCTTTCATTGTTAAATCGTTTCTATACTCCGTTGCTTTCTCATGACAATGCCTAATCAACTCTTTATTAGTAATTTTAGGAGTAAGAAAAATCCACTTCTTGATTTTAACTCCTTGAAAAAACTTTAATAATTGAGTTTTATATTTATTTAATTTTTTTAAATCCCCAGTAACTTTATTTCGTTGATGAATGAATAGTTTTGTAGAATCGTATTCTTCATCGGGACAATAACATTGGAAAACTACACCATCCCTTGTGAAGCCCTCAATTCCTAAATCACCATTCGTATGTGCTGTCATTTCTTGATAACCATTAACCTCATACCTTAATTTTAAGAAAGCCTGACAATGTTCTTCCCAACTGTCCCCATTGTATGTACCAAAAGGTGTACTAATCATTTTTACCCTCCGTACCATCAAAAAATTTTAATAATTTATAAAACTCTCCTTTTAATGGTACATGATTTTTACAATTATAGCTATTTAGCTTGTAAAAACCCTTTCGAAGTAAAATACACCAATTCTATTATAGAACACGCGTTCTTATTTTTCACCTTTTTTAAAATATAAATGAACTAAAGTTAATTTAATCAATGATTACCTCATCCCGATAATATTTATACAATCTATATGTGAAATAAACATATGATGTGAAAGTATAATAATGAGCAACATTTATAACACTATCCTTAACCTTTTACGAACGAGATCGCAATAAAAAGCAATTTCATCCTTTTATCGATAGTTCTAGCTCGCCTTAGTGTTGTAATAGAAGCCTTGGCGGGCCAGTTAGCTGTAGAGGTTATCTTTCAGAAAGTATTCGAAGGGTGACTTGCCATATTTTCCTTTCTATTTATCGGAACACTCTCTCAAGAGGACGATATAGATCCCGTAATCGAATAATGTCTTAGCAGTCTCGGGCCTTGCATCGAGAAGAAGACTTAAATAATAGAAAATGAATGCCAGATAATCTAGATAAACAGTTCTGTCATGAACATATCACGTTCATTTTGACGAACGTCAGAGCTTTGCACCTCGTTCACACGTACCAAAATTTGCTCCTGGATGGTAACGATACTTTAATCAACATTGTCAAATTTCTTCTAGTTGGTATTCATACTAATGTGCTTGGAGATAGTTAGGAGGATTTGTTTCGAGATAAAGCGCTACTTCTTCGCCTGGTGGAGGATACCGTTAAAAATTTGATGGAAGTAGTCCGTCCCTGCAAAGTGCATAGGTGGGCCTCGGGAAGGGTGAGGAAGATATTCTTGAGGAGGATCTTCGGATTGCTGGGGCCTTGTGTCTGAATAAAGGAGTACACATAGACATAGAGTAAGCTAGAAATAAGCGGGACAGTCGATTTTCCGGGCGAAATACTTTTTAATGCTAGCTGGTCAACGAATCATCATTTTGATTGATTTGTGGCACTTGTTGATATGGGCTGTGATGTCCTTTGTTTAGAGTTAGAACGATCAACAAATACCGTTTCTAAAGCCATTTCATGTGATTTCTGATTTTCCTCCTGACCACCAAAGCCTCAGAAAAAGACAAGCGTCCGTGTAATGGTAATCGTTTACGTTGATGATCCGATTTCAATCCGACTCCTACAAAAAAAGCAATCCAACGGAGATTCAGCGACGATGATAGTAGTTACTGATGCTACTCCGAGATTTCCTGCGTAAAAAGTGGCCTCCAGAAGGACGAGCGATATCAATCATGTTAGTCAAAAAAACTGAATATCGCTCTATGTTGGTAAAAAAGCACATAGATACGGATTATTTCCGTGTCTATGTGCTTTTTTGTTAGAAGTAACGTAGCGGTTGGAACCCGCGCGTGTGGAAGTCGAGCTTGATACCGTCTTCCGTGATAAAGAAGATGTACTCGTTCGTATCGACGTCGCGGACGAACACTTTATAGAACGTCAACGTCTCTTCACGGTTCGTCACATAACGGGCCTCATGCGCCGAGATGACTTGCGCGAACAGTTGCTGTTCGTCGAACTCTTTGACGAGCGCATCGAACTTGGCCGCTTCTTCCTCTGTCGCCTCACGACCCGGGAAGAGCTCGTAATAAGCATCGCTCGCTTTCGGCTGCACGCCGAGGTTACGGTCGACGACGATGACGCTCTTGATGTCTTGGTCCTCTAGATTCTTATAACCATACAGCGTCTCGATGAGTGTGTTCTCACCGGTCACACGGGTGATGCCTTCGAGCGCATCAGCGCCCGTCAGCGAACGGACCCGCGTCTCTTCTGGGACGATTTCTTCTACATAAGCGATATTATAAGCGCGGATGATCTCACGTACTTGCAAAAACGTCGCAACGACGAGCAATACGATGAGCCCTCCAATGATGATACGTTTCGTCATCTCTCTGTTCCCCCTAGACTGTCATGCTCTCTTCTAAGGATAACCCAGGAACCGCATTCATCGCCAGTGTATCGCGCTTGCCGCGCACATACGCGTGATGCGCCGCCACACCGATCATACCGGCGTTGTCCCCGCACAGATTGAGCGGCGGGATGACGAGACGGATGCCTTCCCGTTCCATCGCTTCCTTGAGGGCGGCCCGGAGCCCACGGTTCGCCGCGACCCCACCGGCGACGAGCAGTTGCTTCGCGCCTTTTTCTTTCACGGCCCGGATCGCTTTCTCCACTAGCACCTCGACGACGCTCGCTTGGAAGCTCGCCGCCAAGTTTTCTGGTACGACCGTCTCACCGCGTTGTTCGGCGTTATGGACGGCGTTGATGACGGACGACTTGAGCCCGCTGAAGCTGAAGTCGAAACTTCCAGCCTCGAGCCGGACACGCGGGAATTTATACGTATCTTCCCCGCTAGCTGCCAACCGATCGATGGCCGGGCCACCTGGATATGGGAGACTGAGCGTGCGGGCGACTTTGTCATACGCCTCACCAGCCGCATCGTCACGTGTCTCACCGATCACTTCGAACACACCGTGCTCCGGCATATAGACGAGCTCGGTGTGTCCACCTGAGACGACGAGACAGACGAGCGGAAACTGCATCTCTTCGACGAGTTCGTTCGCATAGATGTGTCCGGCGATATGATGGACGCCGATGAGCGGTTTACTGTGGGCGAACGCGAGCGCTTTGGCCGCACTGATCCCGACGAGAAGGGCACCGACGAGTCCTGGTCCTTGCGTGACCGCGACCGCGTCGACGTCTTCCATCGTCACACCGGCTTCACTGAGGGCGTCATCGATGACATACGTGATCCGTTCGACGTGGTGACGCGAGGCGACTTCAGGTACGACGCCGCCGAACCGTTTATGACTTTCAATCTGCGACGAGACGACGTTCGATAAGAGCGTCTTGCCGTCACGAATGAGGGCGACCGACGTCTCATCACAGCTCGACTCGATCGCGAGAATGAGCGATGTGTTCATTGTGATTCACTTCCTAACTTCGCCCAATAAATATAGGCGTCTTCATTATTGTCTTGATAGTATCGTTTCCGGCGACCTGCGTTCTCGAAGCCGAACTGTTCATATAGTTTTTGGGCGCCAATGTTTGAGACGCGCACCTCGAGCGTGAGCGCGGCGAGTGACTTTGAACGAGCAAACTCGACGAGCTGCGTGAGGAGCATATTGCCAACACCTTGACCCCGGTATTCCGGTAAGACAGCAATGTTCGTGATATGCCCTTCGTCGACGATTTGCCAGACGCCAACGAACCCGATGACGCGGCGTTCATGGACGGCGACGAAATAAATCGCCTGCTCGTTCTTGAGCATCTCGTTCATGAACGCTTCTTTCGTCCACGGGATGGCGAATGACGCCTCTTCAACTTTCGTGACTTCTTCAACATCGAGCCAGTTCATCCGACGGATTTTGATATCAGCCATTGTTTTGTCCCTCGAGCCATTTTGCCTCGGCCTCAGCGAGACGAAGGTATTCCGGTTCGAACGCGTGCACGTCCGCCGTCGCTTCACCTAAAGCGACGAGATCACCGGCCCGACCATAACTGTGGGCGGCCGGCGCTTCTTTATAGTCATATGCTGCAAGCACGTCACGGAACGGCTCGACGTCACCAACGACGACGAACGGTCCCGTCATGTTCGCTTGTAGCCAATCAGCGACCGAGGCGTGACTGTCCGGCGTGACTTGTGCATTTTGTTGATAGTGCCCGATATAGGCGTTGCCGCGCCGTGCGTCAATGAGTGACACGACCGGAAGTTCGGTGTTCGGGGCCGCTGCCATGAGGCGGAGCGCCGATACGCCGACGAGCGGGAGTTTCAATGTATAAGCGAGTGTCTTTGCCGTCGTCACGCCGATGCGGATGCCGGTGTAAGACCCAGGTCCCGTCGTGACGATGATGCGTTCGAGCTCGGTCGGTGTCCATTTGACGGCCGCCATGAGCTGTTCGATCATCGGCATGAGCGTGACGGCGTGGTTTTTCGAGACCATGACCGTCGCTTCTGCCTGGATGCTTCCGTTCTCACTGAGGGCGACGGACAGACGTGTCGTCGCCGTGTCGATCATCAGTTGCTTCATGCGAGCACCTCCTTGACGAGCGTGTCATACGCTTCACCAGTCGGTATGAACGTGATTTTGCGCTCCTCGTCACCTGTCCGTTCGATCGTGATCGCGAGGCGCTCGGTCGGCAGTGACGACTCGATCAAGTTCGACCATTCGACGATGGCGACGCCGTCACCATTGATGTATTCTTCGAGACCGATATCGTCCCCGGTGTCCTCGAGACGATAGACGTCCATATGGTAGAGCGGCAAGCGCCCTTGGTATTGTTTCATGATGGTGAACGTCGGGCTGTTGACGTTACGCGTCACGCCGAGTCCTTTGGCGAACCCTTGGGTGAACGTCGTCTTGCCGGCACCGAGGTCCCCGTTAAGCGTTATGACCGTTCCCGCTTTGACGAGCGCGGCGAGCTTTTCCGCTACGGCCTGCGTCTCTGGCGCGGAATGGGTAATCAATGTATACATGATGTTTCTCCTTTAGTCGATTCTAGCGATACGTACTCATTGTACACTCAATTTTAGGCAAAAAAAAACACGAAACGTCATCGTTTCGCTATCTCATTTAAAAATTGGTTGCGGGGGCTGGATTTGAACCAACGACCTTTGGGTTATGAGCCCAACGAGCTACCAGACTGCTCCACCCCGCGACGACATATGAAATTAAATAAAAATTGGTTGCGGGGGCTGGATTTGAACCAACGACCTTTGGGTTATGAGCCCAACGAGCTACCAGACTGCTCCACCCCGCGACGATTTGAATTGTTTCGACATCCTCTATAATAAGCGAGACGGTTATAAAATGCAACCTTTTTCTTAATGTTTTTTGGAAATTGGAATCGGGAACACTTAAAGGAGTATAACTTTATCAACAGAAAAGGAGCGCGACCGACATGTCGAAATGGGGCAACCGCTTTAAAAAATGGTTCTTTTCCGAGTTAGATGCGTCCGTTTATTTCCATACGATCCCGTTCGTGCCGAAGCAAACCGTTCACGGGACGCTTCGTGTCTTGAACCCAACGTCAAAAGTGATCCGTCTGCATGAACTGACGCTCAACTTCCTGACAACATTCAAAGACATCACGCTTGAAGGTAACGAATTCAACCGCGAGGCCGACATTCAGGAAGTCCCGATTCGCCTCACGGCCGTGCTTGAGCCCGGGGCAGAAGAACATATCCCGTTCACGTTCGACTTGACGATGTATGCCCCATCGACATCAGGCGCTCCTTACAGTGTCGAGGCGACCGTTTGGGACACGGATGGTAAACGCGTATGGTTCGACGTCGTCGAAAACATCGAGATCGAACCACTCCCTGAGTTGAAACGGTTGCTCGAGGCGACCGAGCATGCCGGACTCGAGCTCATGTTCGTCCGTAACGTCATCGACCCGCTCGGTGAAGAACGACCTTATCCGTTCGTCGAAAAGTATGGGTTTAAGCCCGTCGGCGACTGGGCCGATGAGTTCGAGGTCGTGAAATCATTCTGGCGCATGGATGAAAATGGGGTCGACGTCTATTACTGGCTCGACAATATCGAACGCCAGCGCACGCTCGACTCGATGGCGACCGACGTCGAACTCCGGCACCGATCCCTCACCTGGGAACAGCTCGAGCACGAACAAGACCGACTCGGACTCGGAATCCAAGATACGCTACGCAGCCACCGCTCTTCATGAGCGGTTTTTGTATGGACTTTTCTCAATCGTCAACCTGTCACCCTGAATCGAGACGATCGTTTGAAAGTTGTCACGATACGGATGCATGAACAGCTCGTATTGCAGACGCCGTTCTTCATGCGATGCTTTCAAGTATTCCATCTCCATCCCTCGCTCCGTTATGTCACGAGCAGCGCGTCGGGCGAACTCCGTCTCGCCATCTGTATATAGATAGACCGATATATCCATATAGCTCAGATCGAGAAAGGCGACGCTCATTCCCTCGACGATGGTGACCTGCTTCTCGGGATTGATCCACGTCCGTTCGAGATACGGGACATCCATCGTATAAAACCCGACCCCTTCCCGTACCATCCGGACGTCCCGCTCGAGCGACAACAAGTGATGCGCCGCCGGATGACAGGCCGTCATCTTATAGTGATGCACCTTCCCATCGACCGTATAGTCGATCATCGCACTCTTCCGAAGCGTCGAGTCCGTGATATACGGGTCGGTGTTAATATAGTTGACCTCCCCGAGACGTGCTTGTAACTGTTTGGCGAACGTCGTCTTCCCGGCACCTCCGTGACCCGAAATCCCGATGATCGTTTGTTCATCCAGATTAATTTGGTCGATGACGTGAGTTATTAATTTTTCCATCGTAATTCCCCCCTTTGGTACACTATACACAGAAAGGAAGTGTACCAATCCAATGTCGAACTGTCCATTTTGTCACCCGCATCTCGATCCGTACCAACGCATCATCGCTGAGAACGACACGTGCTACTTTCTGATGCATGACCGCGAACAAGACGTCCTTGTCGGTTCCGGTGTCATCGTCCCGAAACAGCACCGGGCGACAACGTTTGAGTTAACACCGACGGAATGGAGCGATACATACACCTTGCTTCATGACGCCAAGTCTTTCCTAGAGGAGACGTACGGTCCTGACGGCTATACGCTCGGCTGGAACGTTGGTACAGCGTCCAATCAGACAGTTCCCCATGCCCACTTGCACATCATCCCGCGTTACGCAGACGGACCACATGCCGGCAAAGGGTTACGTCACTGGCTGAAGCGACCGGAATGACCAAACAGCTCATCGTGTGACGATGAGCTGTTTCCATTTTTCTTCCGTATCTTCGAGTTGTCGTTCCAGCCGCTCGACATCTCGTGTCATTTTTTCAATTAGTTTGGCAATCTCGCGATCGAGCACGTTCACTTTGTCGAGCGAATCATTGATTCGTCCATGCATCGTCCATTCGGAAAAAATATCATCGAGGAAGTAATCCGCGAACTGGACGAGCGAACCACGCTCGATGTGTAAGCCACTGACAATCCCTTTCACATCAGCCAATTCACGCGAGAAACGCTCAAGTGCGGATTGGAGTTCATGCATCTTCCGTTCAGAAGCATCGATCGCGTCATGTTTCATCGCTGTCGCAATCAAGCCACCTCCGAAGAACGTGTCATATGTTGACCAACTCTTCGCACTGTCGAGGTGTTTGAGCGCCTTTGAGATGGCAGCTCGTGCTGCGTTACCTGCTGCGATCGCTTCTTTATACTCGACGACCACTTCTTTCGTTTCCGCCTGTTGATTCGTGAGACGGTACAATTCTTCTCTTACCTTAGGATCCTGCTTCAGGTGACTTTCTTTTTCTTTCATAAACGCTGCCCATTTCGCATCGATCCCGTTATATGTTTCAAAGGTTTCATACAAATCTCGACGCTCAAGCACTAACTCATCAACCATCGCCTCGTGTTCTCGCAACTTGAATTCTGCTCGGGCCGCTTCTTCTAATTCAATCGTGCGCTGCTCGCTAAACGTTCCACGCAGCTTACGCCATGCATTGACGAGCGAAAATGTCTCTAAGTCATAGACATCACGCTGTTCTTTCGTGAACGTATTAAGCAACTGTTTTCGAACAGTCTCATGTTCAGTAATTTGTTTGTCGAGAGTCTTCAGTTTACGAGCCAATCGGTCTCGTTCAGCAAGGCTTTGTTGTAAAGTTGATTGTGTTTCAAACACGTTATGTTTCATTTAAATACCTCTTTTCACTTGTATCGCTCTGTCTATTAACATGACTCAATTTATGATCATTCATTCCTTATCTACGTGATTCCTCCTAAAATGTTTCAATACATGAGAAAAGACGCTCTCTATATGAACCACACTCTGTTAGATAGAGTTTAATTCAAGAGGAGAACGCCTTGCTCTTTTGCTGTCACGCTCTTCGCTTGAGAGTGAAGATAGTTATTCCTTGCACAATAACCGTCACAAAAAGGATAATCGCAATTGTATCTCTATACATATCAACCGACAGTGGTTCAAATTGTTTGTGGTAAATCTCTACTAATAACCAGCCGATTGGGAATATAGGAGAAGCGTGCATATATGAAGCGTTGGTAATTTCTCGCCCTCTTTCATCCTTTCCTTCTTCGCTGTAAATGAACTTAACTGAAATCACAAATGCGATTAAAAACAGTGGTAACAATATCATTAAGATCAGTGTCATTCTTCATTCTCCTTCATTTCATATTGAAAAACGTCATGTAAGGTTGTTTCAAATAAACTAGCGATTTCAAATGCAAGTTTTAGCGACGGACTATAACGATTGTTCTCTAGTGATACAATTGTTTGGCGGCTAACTCCTAGCATTTCAGCAACCTGCTTTTGCGACCACTTACGTTCAGCTCGTAAAACACTCAATCGATTTTGAAGATGACCTTGTTCTTTTCTAACCATGCTCGCTCGCCTTCTTTCATGCAATCCCTCTTCTTATATACAATGTAATATATTTTTTACACAAAGTCGAATATATATTACATATCAAACTAAAAAAAGGACGACCAAGCATGTGCTTGATCGTCCTTCATATGGCCCGGCAACGTCCTATCCTCACAGGGGGAGACCCCCAACTACTTTCGGCGCTGAAGCGCTTAACTTCCGTGTTCGGCATGGGAACGGGTGTGACCGCTTCGCTATCGCCACCAGACAATTATTATAATACCGCTGTTTAATTAAAAAGTCAACGCTTTTTCTAAAAATAGTTTGTTTTGTTATACATCAAACAAAAGAACGACCAAGCGTGGGCTTGGTCGTCCTTCATATGGCCTGGCAACGTCCTATCCTCACAGGGGGAGACCCCCAACTACTTTCGGCGCTGAAGCGCTTAACTTCCGTGTTCGGCATGGGAACGGGTGTGGCCGCTTCGCTATCGCCACCAGACAAGGGATTGT